>JAGTUV010000085.1 GCA_018224305.1 Gemmatimonadota bacterium | reverse complement strand
CGCGTCGAACGACGGACCGAATCGCACGACGGCGGCGACCCAGATGAGCGCGGTGGCCAGCTCGATCAGCGGATACTGTGCCGACACGCCGGTGCCGCAGTAGCGACAGCGTCCCCGCAGAAGGATCCAGCCGAGCACAGGTACGTTGTCGTACCATGCCAGTTGATGCTCGCACGACGGACACCGCGAGGGCGGACGAACTACAGACTGCTCGGCCGGCCAGCGGTAGATGCAGACGTTCAGGAATGATCCGATCGCGGCGCCCACGATGCCGGCGAACAGCCACAGAAGCCAGTCCGGTGATTCGGTCACGAAGTCCTCGACAGCAGATACATGAGGATGCCGGCCGCCACGCCGACATTGAGTGATTCGGCGGAACCGCCGATGGGAACGGCTACGAGCTGATCACACGCTTCCCGGACGGCCTCTCCCAGGCCGGCGCCCTCGTTACCCAGTGCAAGTGCCACCGGGCCGCTGTAGGCGGCCCGGTCCACTTCAACACCGTGCATGTCGGCGCCGATGAGCGTGCCGCCGCGGTGCCGCAGGTAAGCGAGCAGCGCGTCCAGTGTCGTCTCCACGATCGGCAGACGCAGCGACGACCCGGCCGCTGACCGGACGGATTTCGGGTTCCACGGATCCACAGTGCCCGGCAGCGCCGCGATGAGCGAAGCACCGAACGCATCTGCGCTCCGCGTGATCGTGCCGAAGTTACCGGGGTCCTGAACTGCATCCAGAACGATGACCAGCGACTGATCCGTCAGCGTGACGTCGTCGAGGCCGAAACGCGGAATGCCTGCAACGATGACGACGCCCTGCGTGGTCTGCGTCGTTACGAGATGCGCCAGTTCCGCGTCAGTGACGTCCGTCGTCGAGACCGCCGCGCGCACCCGCTTCGAAAGTTCCCGTCCGCGCGGAGTGTCCCCGAGCGAGGGCGATATCAGCGCCAGGTGTGGGACAACCGGTGACGCGAGCAGGTCTTCCGCCTGGCGCACGCCCTCCACCAGGAACTCGCCTGATTCCTCGCGGCCCTTCCTGCGCTGGAGCGCCCGTACCCGTGCCGCCTGGCTGCGGCTCAGCATGGAACGGGGATTGGAACGGCCTTTGCTCTCATGAACTTGCCTGATTCCGCCGGACGAGCGCGCTGTTCGCGCTGAACCGCGTACGGTGCGCGGCGTCCTTCGATCCAGATCGAGGAGCACGAACTCCAATGATGAGTTTCAAGCAGTGGTTCCGGAGACCCGTCGTCCTGGCGCTCGTAGCGAGCAGCACGGCGGTGGCCGGCGCCTGCGGCATATCGAGACAGCAGGAAGTCGAGATGGGCCAGCAGTACTCGGCCGAGATCAATCGCCAGCTGCCGATGGTCAATGACGCAGCGGTCAGTCGCTACATCAACAATCTCGGCCGGTCGATCGCTCAGCGCGGCAACCGGCAGTACAACTATAACTTCTATGTCGTGAATGCTGCGCAGATCAATGCATTCGCAGTCCCGGGCGGTCACATCTATGTGAACCGCGGCCTCGTCGAGCGCACGCGCAATATGTCGGAACTCGCAGGCGTACTCGCTCACGAGATCGCACACGTCGAGCACCGCCACGGCATCTCGCAGATGGAGCGGATGCAGGCTGCCAACCTCGGACTGAACATCGGCTACGTGCTGCTCGGCCGTGCGCCGACCGGTGTTGAGGAAGCCGTGATCGGAGTCGGTGGCACTGCGTACTTCGCGAGCCACAGCCGAGGCGCGGAGAACGAGGCGGACGCCACAGCGGTGACTCTGCTCGCGAACAGCGGCATCAACCCGAACGGCCTCACGTCGTTCTTCGCCGTGCTCATATCCGACCAGCAGCGCTCGCCGAGCACCGTGCAGCAGTGGTTCTCCACGCATCCGCTCACACAGGACCGGATCGAGAACACGCAGTCGTACATCAACCGTCTGCCGGCCAACCAGCGAGGCGGCCGTTCGGACGACAGCGGCTATGCGAGCATGAAGAATCGGCTCCGGAGCTATCGTCCGGCCGCGAGCTGAAGCCCTCCGCGCGAGATCAAGATCACCTCGCGCGGGATCGAAATCACCTCGCGCGAGATCAAGATCACCTCGCGCGGGATCGAAATCACCTTGCGAGAGATCGAAGGCACCCGGCTCGAGATCTGAACGCGCGGGATCAGAATAACGACGAGCCGGTGTGGAGCCCCTTCCACGCCGGCTCGTTTGCTGTACGTTATCCGCATGCAACCAAAGAACGACCTGGCCGTGGCGCTGACGATTGCCGGCAGTGACAGCGGCGGCGGAGCCGGTATACAGGCCGACCTCAAGACGTTCCACGCATTCGGCGTGTTCGGTACGAGCGCGATCACGGCGATCACCGTGCAGAACACGCGCGGCGTGACCGCTGTGCATCCGGTGCCGCTGGATATTGTACGTCAGCAGATCGCGGCCGTCGCGGATGACCTCCCGCCGGCTGCATGCAAGACTGGAATGCTCGCGACGCGTGAACTCGTTCACACGGTAGCGACGGCCATTGCGGAACGGCACCTGCCGAACTTCGTGCTGGATCCCGTGATGGTGGCCACGAGCGGGGATCGTCTGCTCGACGAAGATGCACAGAATGCCGTGCTCGATGAGCTGGTGCCGCTGTGCACGCTCGTGACGCCGAATCTGGATGAGGCGTCGATACTCGTGGGATTTGCGGTGAAGGACGAGGCCTCCATGCATCGCGCGGCGCGCAGACTGGTGGCGGCCGGCGCGGGTGCGGCCCTCGTGAAGGGCGGCCACCTTCGATCGGACGAGCTGATCGACGTGCTGTACGATGGTACGACCGTGCACGAGTTCAGGCGGGCGCGCATCCGGACGAGCAGCACGCACGGCACGGGGTGCACGCTGTCGGCCGCCATCACGGCACGGCTCGCGCGAGGGGCCTCGCTCGCTGGGGCGGTCGAGGAGGCTCTGGACTACGTGCATCGCGCTATTGCGCAGGCGCCGAGTCTCGGGGCTGGGAACGGACCCCTGAATCACTTTGTGCCGGTCCGCTCCGACTCCCTCCCGTAACCCACCAGTCGCGGATGGTCATCAGGACGCCACGGTCATCCATCTCGACACCCTGCAACCGGTCGCTGAGCAGAACCAGGTCCGGGTAGTAGTAGAGGAATGACCAGGGCTGCTCGTCCCGCAGTATGCGCTGAATCTCGGCGTACACGGGACGCGCATCATCCATCGTGCTTGCGAGCCGCACGCGGTCGATGAGCGAGTCGACACGCGGATTGGAGTACGACGCAAACTGGTTCGGTGTGCCGAGTGCACCGCTATGGAACAGGTCGTACAGATTCACTCTGTAGTCCACCTCGTAGCCGAGCAGGAACGCCTGGAAGCGGCGATCCGGGTGGGTGAAGTCCCCGATAAGAGTTCCCCAGTCCGTCGCTCGCGTCGTGATGCGTACCCCAATTCGCGCGAGGTCGCCACGGACGAGCTCGCCCATGTCGCGATTGATCACACTGCCGGCGGGGACCTTGAGTTCGATCTCGAACGGCTGTCCGCCCGGCAGTTCGAGGATGCCGTCATTGTTGCGGTCCTCGATACCCGCCACGGCAAGCAGCGCCCGCGCGCTGTCCGGCGCGTATGGGAGCGGCTCCGTGGAGTCGTCATACGCCCAGTGCGTGGGCCCTATGGGGCCGACCGCTGGAGTGCCGAACCCCGCACGGAGCACGTCGATAATCTGCTGACGGTTGATCGCCATGCCGAGCGCACGGCGCACGCGCGCGTCGTCGAGGGGGGGCACGCGACCGTTCCATATTACGCTGGCGAACTGTCTGCCCTGCTTGTCGATACCACGAAAGCCCGGCGCATCGCGAATGGTCGTGAACTGCTCCGCCATCGGCGTCAGCACGATGTGCACTCCGCCGGTCTGCAGTTCCGTCACCTGCGCGCTGGCATCGGGGATAGGACGCCAGACGACTCTGTCCAGGTACGGGCGGCCGCCGAGCGCCTCCGGGAAATCCGGATTCGCCTCGAACACCCAGCGGTCGTTCTGGCGGTACTGGACGAAGCGGAACGGACCGTTGCCGACCGGCGCACGATTGAACGCCGCCCGCGCCGTGCGCGCCGCCGGAATACTGTCCAGCAGATGCGCCGGCGCGATCGGCAGGAACGCCTAGCCGGCGAGCGGATCCATATGCGGTTCGAACGTGAAGCGAACCGTGAACGAGTCCGGTGCCTCGACACCTGTCCAGGACTGAAAGTACTCCGCGTTCGGGAACGCCGTTTCCGGATCCTGCGCGCGCTGATATGTGAACACGACATCGCGCGCGGTCGTCGGCACGCCGTCATGCCAGCGGACATCACGCCGGAGATGAAAGACGACGCCCGTGTCGCCGAGCATGTCCCAGCGTTCCGCGAGCGCCGGCTCGAGTGAAAGGTCCTTTGCATGCCGCACCAGCGGCAGGAAGAGCATGTACCGGTTGACCTCCTGCGAGTACTTCTCGCCGGCAACCAGTGGATTCAGGTCCGTCAGGTCGGAATTGTTGGCGATGACGACCGTGCCACCGTACTCCGCATCAGCGGCAGTGTCCCCGTCCTGGTTCCTGTCAGCGCACGCCACCACGGCGAGGACGAGGAACGACGTTCCCACAAGGTTTCGTAACCCACGCATCGCACCAGCTCCGGTGACGGTATGGCCAGGAGGATCGCTCACAATCTCAGGTGTAGCGCCCTCCGAATCAAGCGTCTTCGCTATCGATTCCCCTGGTTACGCCGCTCATCGAGCGTCTTCGCTGTCAATTCCGCAGATGACGCCCCTGATCAGGCTCGTGAACCGCTCGCGTGCCTCCGCTCCCGCCGCCACCACTTCCTCGTGCGACAGCGGGGTCTGACTGAGTCCGGCAGCCAGATTCGTGATCAATGAGACACCGAGGACCGGGACGTTTCGTGCGCGTGCAACGATCACTTCCGGCACCGTGCTCATTCCTATGGCATCTGCTCCCAGCCGCTCGAGCATCCGGATCTCGGCCGGTGTCTCATAACTGGGTCCGGTCACCGCAGCGTACACTCCGCGAACGAGCCGGATCGATTCCGCAGCCGCGACACGTTCGGCGATGCCGCGCAGGCGCGCATCGTACGCCTGCGTCATATCCGGAAAGCGTGTCTCACCGTCCAGCACCGCCCCCGTGAGAGGACTGCGCGCCGTGAGATTGATGTGATCGTCGATCAGCATCAGGTCGCCGGCGGTGAACTCGCGATTGATCCCACCCGCAGCATTGGTGACTATGAGCGCGCGTGCACCGAGCGCGAGCAACAGGCGCGCCGGTAGTGCGACCGCG
>JAGTUV010000084.1 GCA_018224305.1 Gemmatimonadota bacterium | reverse complement strand
TGTCGCCGGCCGCGATGCATGGATCGCGGTGGAGGACGCCGGCCTGTACCGCGATGCGCTCGGTACCGCACCGCCGTCGGGCCTCGCCTCCGTATTTCTGGAAACGGTCGAGCAACCGGTTGACGCGCTGCTGCTCCGCTGGGCACGGACGCACGGTCCGTTCACGACTGCCGCAGTCGCCGGGCGCTACGGCCTGGTGCCCGCGCAGGCGGAGGTCCTCCTCCAGCGCCTCGTCGCGGACGGACGGCTGCTGCACGGCGAATTCACACCGGGCGGCAGTACCGGCGAATGGTGCGAGCCCGACGTGCTGCGGCAGATCAAGCGTCGCACGATTGCAATGCTGCGCGGTCAGGTCGCTCCCGTGCCGCGCGAGGTGCTCGGCCGATTCCTCCCGGCTTGGCACCGCACCGCCGCAGCGGACCCTTACGAGCGCATCGAAGACGCGGTCAGCCAGCTCGAGGGAATGCCGCTCAGCTATCGCGACCTGGTGCGCATGATACTGCCGGCACGCGTGCGGAACTTCCGACCCGAGCAGCTCGACGAACTGGGCGCGATGGGTTGGCTCGTCTGGACGGGCCACTCACCGTTGCGTGGCGACGATGGACGCATTGTGCTGTATCGGCGCGAACGCGTGGACCGGCTGCTGATTCCAGTGGATGAAACCGATGCGGCATCCCGGATCGAGAATTTTGATGAGCGCCACCGCACGATACTCGACCGGCTCGACCGGCGCGGCGCGTCGTTCCATGCGGAGCTCATGGCCGCGCTGCCGGCGCACGACGAGGACGCAGTACTCGACGCGGTCTGGGATCTCGTGTGGGCGGGCCTCATTACGAACGACACGTTCGCCGCGCTCCGCGCGCTCGGTGTGCGCAAGCGCAGGTCTGCGGCGCAACGCAGGTCTGCGGCGCAACGCAATTCCATGGCACAGCCGCGCTCTGTCTTGCAGCGCGCACGGCCACTCGGCATCCCGGGCGAACGGCCCGAGGGCACGGCATCGCGGACACCCGGCACTCCGGGCGAGCGACCTGATGGGGCGGCACCCCAGCGCCGGAAGCTGCCACGCGGATGGTGGCGCGGCACGGGAGCGCGGGGCAGCGCCGGCACCGTGGTGGGCGGACGCTGGTCGCTCGTCCGCGATCTCGTGCACGAAGAGATCAGTTCCACTGAACGTGCACACGCGTGGGCCGCCACGCTGCTCGACCGGCATGGCATCGTTGCGCGGGAGACTGCACAGGTCGAAGCTCTGGGCGGCGGATTCGGCAACGTCTACAACGTGCTGCGGTCGATGGAGGACGCGGGGAAGCTGCGCCGCGGCTATTTCGTCGAAGGTCTCGGCGGCGCCCAGTTCGCATGGCCGGGCATCATCGACCGGCTGCGCCGCGAGCGCGACGCGACGCCGGAAGACACTGCTGTAGCACTCGCCGCTGCGGATCCGGCCAATCCCTACGGCTGGCTGCTACCGTGGCCTGCACTCACCGGCGATGAACCCTCGCGCGGCGCGCGGCGTGCAGCGGGCGCGGTGGTGGTGCTGGTCGACGGTGTGCCGGTGCTCTACCTGGATCGTGACGGACGCCGGCTGCGCACGTTCGCTGACATCGCCGAACCGATGATCGCGCGCGCACTGCCCGCCCTGCGCGCTGTCGCACGCTCCCGTTCGACGCGCATGCTGAACATCGAGCGCATCGGTACGGAGTCCGCCATAAGTTCGCCCCTTGCGCCGCTGCTGAAGGCGGCAGGATTCCAGAACGACTACCGCTACATGCGACTGCGCGCCTGATCGCATGCCCGAAGGCGATACCGTACACCGGAATGCGCGCGTCCTGAACCGCGAACTCCAGGGTCGTCCGCTGACGCGCTTCTTCGTTCGCGACCGCGGCGATGTCCCCGAACTGGCAGGTCGCACGGTCAGTTCCGTCGAAGCACAGGGCAAGCATCTCCTCATGCACATGGATGGCTGGGTGCTGCGCATACACCTCGGCATGAAGGGCCGCTGGATTCGCAGGCACGTGCGTGAACGGCTGCCGCGCCGTATCACCGCCATGCTGGTGGTCGGCGACACGGCCTACATCTGCGAGAGTGCGTTCACGGCCGAGTTGCTCCGGGAGGAGGCGCTGCGCACGCACCCGCGCCTCGCCCGGCTCGGCCCGGACCTCCTCGCCGACCCGCCCGACATTGCTGGAGCCGTTCGGCGGGCCCGTGCACCCGCCAACGCGGGCCGCGAGATCGGGGACGTGCTGATGGATCAGCGCGTCGCAGCCGGCATCGGCAACGTCTACAAGAGCGAAGTTCTGTTCGAATGTCGCGTCCACCCGCGCACACGCATGCACGATCTCGAGGAGGAGCAGGTGACCGCGCTGTTCGAGCGCGCGTCACACCTGATGCGACTCAACCTGCTGACACGTCGCAGGACTGCGGTACCCCTGCGCCGCAGACCCACACCGTCGTCGCAGAGGCTGTGGGCGTACATGCGCAACGGCAAACCCTGTCTCGACTGCGGCACGAAGATCGAACGGTTCATGCAGGGTGACATGAACCGCAGCACATACTTCTGTCCGGGGTGTCAGCCGCTGCGGCCAGGCGACAGCACTGATCGCCGGTCAGGACCTGCGTAACACGCGGCACGGGACGTCCCGGCAAACGCATTTGAGCCGCGTTGGCTCGCCCGCCATCAGCGCGCCGCGTCCAGAATCACGCTGCCATCGAACGCCGTCACAATGACGCGTTCCGGACGGAAAGGCGATGTCAGCTGCAAGGTGAACCGACCATCACCGGGACGGCTGACATCAATGTGCAGTCCCGACTGATTCTGCTCGTCACGCGCACTCGAACCCTGCTGCACGATGGCGTAGTACTCGACTCGTCGCGTTTCCGTCTCACCGCGCACCTCTACCGCCGAAATCGTCATCTGCTGAAGCGGAACGTCCAGCATTACTGAAAGAGAGTCGAACGACGCCGTAACCATCTGCGCCGAGGTGTCGAACGGGAGGATCTCGAGTGGGTTGCGGCTCACGCGCTCGTCACGCGCATTGTTGATCAGGCTCGGGAAGTAGCCCAGGTGCAGGTGCGGATACGTGGCACCCGTACTGCCCACCGTCCCTACCACTGCACCCTGCCGGACCTGCGCACCGTTCATCACGCGAATCTCATCGAGGTGCAGGTATGACGTCGCGAGACCCGACTCGTGGCGGATCGTGATCGAGTTGCCCGCCCCGGAACTCGTGCCGTTCCACGTGCCAACCTGCACGACCGTCCCCGAGAGCACAGCGCGCACGGATGTGCCGCGCGGCGCGGGGAGATCGATACCGGCGTGAAAATCGTAGCTGGCCGGCAGCATGCGCGGGCCATACGGTGCGTGCACCGAATCCGCATCGGTAGCCTTGAGACCGGATACCGGCCAGATCGGCGTTTCCGGTACCTCCACCGGCGGATCCTGTTCATCGACCGGCATCGGGCTGTCCGCTGAACAACCGCTCGCAATGACGATAATGAGGAGCAGTGCGGGCAGCAGTCGCGCCTGGGGTGATGTAGTCATGGCATCAATATAGTACGGGCGCGCCCTTCGCTGCAGAGGGCCCGCGCTCGGCTCGAGCACCTTGCCGCTGTTCAGGGGCCGCCCACCCGTTCGTCCCTCACGGATGTCTCGAGCGCCGCGACCACATCGGCGCACAGCCGGGCAGGACCTTCCTCATGGATGATCTGAAGCGCCCTGTGCGACGGCATGCCCGCGCGGTACGGCCGATCCGCCGTGAGGGCTTCGTAGATATCGACTACGGCGAGGATGCGCGCGGCGGAATCGAGGGTGTCAC
>JAGTUV010000083.1 GCA_018224305.1 Gemmatimonadota bacterium | reverse complement strand
CGCCTGACTCAGCTGCGTGAAGAGATGGCCCGCCGCGGCATCGACGCGCTGCTGGTGCAGGCGGCAGCGCCGGGGCGCGGCGCCCGCGACGACAGCGGGGACGGCCGCTTCGCATCGGCCGATGTCTGGGAGCGGATCGCACGGACGACAGCCCAGCTCTACGGCATCTACGTCGCCCTCTGCAACCGCTCGGGCGTCGAGGGCGCCGTGACGTTCGCCGGCGGCTCCCTGGTCGCCGGCCCCGACGGCTCCATCCTGGCGCGCGCCGGCGACAGGGGCGAGGAAGTGCTGAGCGTGGAGCTGACACGGGGCGCGCTCCGCGCCGCGCGCCGACCGTACTCGCATGAGCGCGACGACGATCCGGGCCTGGTCATGCGCGAACTGGCCCGCGGCCTGGCAGAGGGGCCATGAGTGCAGCCCGGTACCCGTCACCGCCGGCCGGCCCGGAGACGGCCGCGCCGGACACCATCCGGTCGATCGTGGGGGATGTCGTTGCCGCGGCAGTGGATGCGGCCGGCGCCAGCGGCGTCATCGTGCTGCGGGACTGGACGCCGGAGGGTGAGCTGACATATGAGTGGCTGGTGCACGCGCTGGGGGAGGCCCGGGTCTGGCGCGGCGCGTCTCTGGCGAGCAACGTGCATGCAGGGAATCGTGACGATGCCCAGCTGCTCGGCGCGTGGGCGTATTCACGCGATCACGGCTCACTGATCGCGGACCCGTCCAGCAAGACCGCGCTCCTGCTCGGCGGGCCGCTGCCGCGTGCGGATATCTTTCCGCTGGGCGATCTCTATGCTTCGCAGGTCGGCGTGCTGGCAGGCGGATGGAACGTGCCGGAGGAGCTTCGAGGGACACTCGACCGGGCGGGCGGTGTGGAGGCGCTGGATGCTGCACTCCGGCGGCTGATCGAGGGCCGCGCAGGCGGCCGGGTCGCGTTTGCCGGGTTCGATGATGAGACCGCTGAAGCCGTGATGCGGTTGTACTGGCGGGGTCGCAGCCATCGGCTGCGGCGGTGGCTGGTCCCGAAGCTGAGCGCACGTACGCTCGGCGTTGACCTTTTCGACTGACTGGACGCTGACGCAGGAGCTACTGGAACCGATGATGGCGATGGCTGCAGTGCAGTTGGACACAGGGGCGATCGAAGCGCTTCAGCGCATCGCGTTCGCCCAGATGGTGGTGGCCGTGGTCATGGTCATCATCGGCCTCATAGCGATCGGTGGCGCGATCGTGGTCCTGCTCGAACTCCGCTCCGCCCGCCGGCTGCTTCACAACCTGGGCGACACGGTCGACGAGCTGAAGCCGCGGCTGGCCCCGCTGATCGACCGCACGATCCACCTCACGAGCGATGTCGCCGGGATGACCGACAACATCCGGCGCAAGGTCGATGACATGCTCTTCACGATGGAGGAGCTCAACCGCATCGCCCGGCGCGGTGGCTCCATGGCGGAGGAGCGTCTCACCCGCTTCGCGGCGGTCGTGGACATTGCCCAGACCGAAGCGGAGGAACTCCTGATCGACGCGGCCGCCACGGCCCGGGGCGTGCAGGAGACTGCCAGGCAGCTGCGCGAGGAGCCGGCCCGCCCGGCAACGCGCCGCAAACCGTTCGATACGCCGCTTGACGACGATGAACTCGAGGAGATGTTCGAATGAGAGATCGCGATAACACCGAGGTATGGACGGCTGTCGCCATCGGCGCAGTCATCGGCATTGGCACCGCCCTGCTCGTGCGCGCGCGGCAGGAGGACGACACGCATGAGATCATCAAGCGCCTGCGTCCCGTGACGCGACCCGCGAAGGCTGCGGCCGACCGGGCCGGAAAGGAGATCGGTCGCAGGGCGCGACAGGCCGGGGAGGCGGGTGACGACCTGCTGAAGTCGAGCCGTGAGATGATGGACGATCTGCGCCGCGGCGCACAGGACATCGTCCAGTCGACGCGCAAGGAACTGCGCAGGGCGGCGCGCGACAGCGTCAGGGAGGCGCGCAAGGCAGCCCGCTCGCTCCGCTGAACGTGACGCTGCGAGCCGGCCGCACGCTGCGGCGTGCGCTGGCGGCGGGCGCAGCAGCAATCGCGCTGCTGCTCCTGCTGCCGGACGCCGCATGGGCGTTCGGCCCTGCCACACACGTATTTCTCGGCCGCACGCTGCTCGACACCCTCGCGTTCCTGCCGGGGCCGCTCGGGTCGCTGCTGCACGCCCATCCCCAGAGCTTCCTGTACGGCTCCATGGCCGCCGACATATCGTTTGCGAAGAAGTACGTGCAGGCGGGGCGGCACTGCCACTTCTGGCACGTGGGCGAAGAGATCCTGGAGGCCGCCGGCAACGACCGCCTGCGCGCCGTCGCCTACGGCTACCTCGCGCACCTCGCCGCGGACACGATCGCGCACAATTTCTTCGTCCCGCGTCAGCTCGTGCTGACCAGTTCGACGAAGGCGCTCGGCCACGGCTACTGGGAGCATCGTCTCGACACACAGCTCGGCGAGCCGTTCGGCAACATGGCCCGCCAGGTCGTGATGGATTACGACCATTCCGAAGCGGACAACCTCTTCGACAGCGTGTTGTCCGGCACCATCTTCTCGTTCGAGACCAACCGGCGGATCTTTCGCGGGATGATCCGCGCGCAGGACAACGAGCGGTGGAAGTCGGTCTTCGATCGCGTGCTCCAGAAATCCAGGTGGGACCTGACGGAGCCGACGATCGACGGGTACACATCGCGCGCGTTCGACTTTGTGGTCGACTACATGCTGCGCGGACGCGACTCCCTGCCCGCCCAGCTCGATCCGGTCGGCGACTTCAACCTCCAACTGGCCAAGAAGGTGCGCCGCCTCGCTCTGCGTGAGGGCTCCACCGCGCGCGCAGATGTGCTGCGGGACATGGCTGACGACTTCTTCCCGCTACCGGATACGGGGCTCGGCTACTGGGAGCGCCGCACGCTGGCCGGTAACAGCTGATGCCATCCGCCGCGTGAGCGACTCGCGCCGGCACTCCATGCACCACCGCCGCTGCAGGCGCAGCAGCCGCAGCAGCCGGATCGTCCCGCGCGGATGCTGAAGCGGCAGCAGTTCAGCATCACACAACGTGCACGCGGCGTCCCGCGGGATCAGCAGATACACCGCGATCATGCCGAGCAGGATCTTGGATCCGAGCAGCACGAAGAAGAACAGGCCGAAATCCACCAGCATCATCAAGCGAGCGCCTCCCCCTACAATTCTTTCTGCAGGTTCGCGTAGCGCAGCACCACCTTCTTGCGACCTATCGTATCGAAATCGATGGTCGCCTTCAACTCCTGACCGAGACCGCTCAGGTCGCGGATCACGCCGCGGCCGAACTGCGGATGACGCACGCGTTCGCCCTTGACGAAGCGCGGCGCATCCTGCGCGTCCGAATAGTCGATGTAGACACCATCATCGCTGCCCTCGAAGCGCGGCGAGCGTCCGGACGTGCGCGGCCGGTCGCGGTAACCCAGCGAGCCCGCGCCGGTCACCGGGTCGCGACGCGACCACCGCGTCTCGCCGGCATGGCGGGCGCGTTCGAGCCCCGGCGTGGTCAGTTCATCCGTCAGGTGCTTCGGCAGCGGGTCCAGAAAGCTGGACGGCCTGCCCGGCATCACTTCGCCGGCACGCCGGCGCGTCCGTGCGTGACTGATGAACACCTTGCGCTCCGCACGTGTGATCGCGACGTAGAACAACCGCCGCTCCTCCTCGAGCGTATCCGGTTCGTCGAACGCGCGCGCCAGCGGGAACAGCCCGTCCTCCATGCCGGCAATGAAGACGACCGGGAACTCGAGACCCTTCGCATTATGGACCGTCATCAGCGTGACGGCCTGTGCGTCCGGGTCGTGACGGTCGACATCCGTCAGCAGCGTAACCTTCTGCAGGAACATGTCGAGTGCGGTCGCGTCCTCGACGCGGTCCTCCTCGTCGATGTCCGCGCGCGCATCAAAATCCGCCGCGCCCGCGATCAACTCGTTCACGTTCTCGATCCGGTCCGCACCCTCGGGCCCCTCATCGCGCAGGGCGTCGACCATTCCGATCTCGGCGATCAGCTTCTCGATCAGCTCACCGACGCCAATGTGCGCGGCCAGTGCCGTGTAGCGCTGGATCATCCCGGCGAACGTGACGAACGACTGTGCAGCGCCGCCGCGCAGGTCGGGATGCTCATCGGCGCGGAGCGCGGCCTCGAGCGGCGTCATGGCCTGCTGCGCCGCCCATTCGAGCAGCTTCGCGCGCGACGTATCGCCCAGGCCGCGGCGCGGGTAGTTGATGATGCGGTCGAACGCGCCCGCGTCGCGCGGATTGGAGATCAGTCGCAGGTAGGCCAGCGCGTCCATGATCTCGCGCCGCTCGTAGAAGCGTGTACCGCCGACGATCTGATACGGCAGGTCCCGGCGCCGGAACGCCTCCTCCATGGCGCGGGACTGCGAGTTCGTGCGATACAGCACTACGTATCCGCGCAGTGGCACATCCGGATGGCGCCGCATGCGCGCCTCGATCTCGCTGCCGATCCAGTCCCCCTCGTCCCGCTCGTCCAGCGTCGAGACGATCGTGAGCAGGTCACCCGGCCCGGCCTCCGTGCGCAGTGTCTTGCCCTTCCGCTTTGTGTTGCGCGAGATGACTGCGTTCGCAGCGTCCAGGATGCGACCGGTGGACCGGTAGTTCTGTTCGAGGCGGATGATGCGCGCGGCCGGGAAGTCCTTCTCGAAGTCGAGGATGTTGCGGATGTCAGCACCGCGCCAGCCGTAGATAGACTGGTCGTCGTCGCCCACCACCATGATGTTGCCCGCGTCGTCGCCCGCCGTCAGCAGCTGGAGAAACACGTACTGCGCATGATTCGTGTCCTGGTACTCGTCCACCAGCACGAATGTGAACCGCGAGCGGTAGGCGAGACGGATCTCCTCATGGTCGCGCAACAGTTCGACCGGCTTGACGAGCAGGTCATCGAAGTCGAACGCGTTCTGCTCGCGCAGCGCTGCATCGTACGCCGGGTATACCTCGGCGACGATGCGGGAGAAGGGATCAGCCGCCATCTTCTCGTACTGCGATGGTGCGACGAGCTGGTTCTTCGCTGACGAAATGGCGCTGTGGACGGCCTTCGGGTTCCACCGCTTCGGCGAGTGCCTGAGACGCTCGAGCGTGCGCTTCGTCTCGCGCAGCGCCTCGTCCGCATCGTAGATCGTGAAGTTGGGCGTCCAGCCGAGCCTCGCAGCGTGACGGCGGAGCAGCCGCGCGCCGATCGAATGGAACGTTCCGATCCACATGCCGGCCGGTTCGCGACCCAGCAGCCGTCGGATGCGGGTACGCATCTCGGCCGCCGCCTTGTTCGTGAACGTGACCGACAGGATCGATGACGGATCGACACCGTGCTCGTGGATCAGGTGCGTGATGCGCGTCGTCAGCACCCGTGTCTTGCCGGAGCCGGCACCTGCAAGCGTGAGGATCGGCCCCTCGAAGTGCTCGACTGCGATGCGTTGTTCGGGATTCAGTCCGTCCAGATACTCTGCTTCCATTACACCTTCGCGACCGGCAGCACCACGTCGAACACAGACCCGCCGCGCGGGCGGTTGTGCAGCGTGATGCGGCCGTGATGCAGTTCTTCCACGATGCGCAGGCTGAGCGAGAGGCCGACGCCCCAGCCGCCCGCCTTCGTCGTGACTCCCGGCTCGAAGATGCGGTCCCGCACGGCGGGCGCAATGCCGGGTCCGTCATCCGTGATAACCAGATGGAGCGAGCCCGCACTGCTCCCGGCCACCGGCGGTTTGCCGCCGCGCATCGCCATGAACGAGATGCGGCCGCCGCGGCCGGCCAGCGCATCGATCGCGTTCTTGATGATGTTCTCCAGCGCCCAGACGAGAAGCACCTGGTTGGCGTTGATCACCGGCAGGTCCGGATCGATGCGGGCGCGCAGCGTGATCCCCTTACCCAGATGCGGCAGTCGCGGCCGGAAATAGGAGACGAGTTCGTTGACGACATCCGCTGCGGCGATGCGCTCGAGCGCGGGCGGCTTCCCAATG
>JAGTUV010000082.1 GCA_018224305.1 Gemmatimonadota bacterium | reverse complement strand
TCGATTTCGACGGACCGGGTGCGGACGAGGACTTCGGGCTCGAGCAGGCCACGGGCGATCCGGCGGACCGCTACGCGTTCGCACGTCGCCGCTGCGCAACGTGGCGCCGCAACTACACCATTGCCGCGCTACCCGCGGACCTCCAGAACACCGGTCCGCTGCAACCAGCGCTGGATCGGCTGGACCCGCTGCTGCGCACGCCCGTCCTTCTGACGGAGGAGGAGATCGGGGCGATCGTGGCGTTTGTCCGCAACGGCCTGCTGGATCCGGCCGCGGAGCCGCCATTCACCGTACGAGATGGAGGTCTGACGATCGCATCCGCTGCTGGCGCGGCTTCGGTGAGCGCCAAAAGCTCGCAGCGTTCAGCGGTCCACGCGCCGCTTGCCATCCACGCTCACCAGCGAGTCCAGCCGCAGCTCCTCACCGCCGGCGGTCCGCAGATACTCCACACCGTCGCGCGCGTACAGATCCTCGATCAGATCCTCCACCTCGCGGGGCTCACCGTTGTCGCCGCGGTAGGAGATACGCGCGATCTGCCGCAGCGTCGCCAGCGATTCCAGCCTGTCGTGATCCGAGCAATCGATGGGTTCGTAGTCCGACATGGTTCAACCTCGCCCGTTGAAATTTCCAGGCGATGGTGCAAGGTTGGCGCCGACAACGCCCCAGGCGTCGCGCAGGAAAAAGGTCATTGGGCATTTTGCCGCGTGTAGCGCGGTCAATGCCCCAACATACACCCCCGCGAGGAGGCGCATGTGCACTTTACCGCGTGTAGCGCGGTCAATGCCCCAACCTCATCGGTCGAGACCGCCCGTTGAGCAGTTCGCCGCGCGAGTGACCGGCGGAGTCTGCCGATCCCCATCGTTCTCCGCAGACCCGCTGCCGAAACCCCGGCCGAACCACGCCGCCGACCGGGCACCGGCGCCGGCCGAGCCCGGTGAAGGACTGGCGGGCGTGTGCTCGCCGGGACATCGTTCACGCAGAGACGGTCACGCCCTCGCCACGCACGTGAATTCAATGGCGTAGCGCGACGGGCATGGCTGAAGGTACTGCACACAACGACGATCCATGGGAAACCATTCGATCCCATCCAGTCGTGCCATCGTCGGCCGGAGCCAGCGCCGGCTCGCGCTAGCCGGTGCGCTGGTCGCGGGCGCGGCATACACCGCGGCATGCACCGGCGGACACCTGGCGGCGATGCCCGACACGTCGCTCGCGGCGGAGGTCGTCCGTGCGATGTCGTTCAACGTCCGCTACGGCACCGCGCCCGACGGCGAGCACGCATGGCCGCTCCGTCGCGAGCTGACGTTCCGTGTCATCCGCGAGTTCGCGCCGACCGTGCTCGGTGTGCAGGAAGCGTTGCGGTTCCAGCTCGACGAGACAGGCAGCGTGCTGCCAGACCACGGCATGGTCGGCGTGGGGCGTGAAGATGGCGTCGAGCGCGGCGAGTACTCGGCGATCTTCTACGATCGCCGGCGGCTCGAGCTCCTCGAGCACGATACGTTCTGGCTGTCCGACATGCCCGCCGTGCCAGGGTCGATGAGCTGGGGCAACCGCATCACGCGGATCGCGACGTGGGCCCGTTTCCGCGATCGCGCCACGCACGCCACGTTCTACGTCTTCAACACCCACTGGGACCACGAGTCGCAGCCGTCGCGCGAGCGCAGCGCCGCTCTCATCATCGAGCGGATCGGCGCCCGCGCACATCCCGACGATCCGGTGCTGCTGATGGGCGACTTCAACGCCGGCGAGGACAATGCCGCGTTTCAGGCGCTGCTGGCGCCGCGCGCCGCTGTGCCCGGCAACGTTCCCCTGTACGATACCTTCCGTGCCGTGCATCCCGCCGCACGGGAGACGGGCACGCTCAACGCGTTCCGCGGCGATCGCAGCGGCCCGAAGATCGACGCGATCCTTGCGTCGCCGGAGTGGCAGACGCTGGATGCCGCGATCGTGCTGCTGGAGGAGAACGGCCGCTACCCTTCCGACCATTTCCCGGTCATCGCGGTGCTACGGCTCCCTGCCAGTAACCGGTAGAGGATCAGAACCGGCGGTCGGTAAATCCTCCGACGAGTTTCGCGTTGAGTCAGCGCGACTGCTGGTTCTGACCGACGAGGACGAGCTCTCGGTGTCGATGTCGAACCATTGCGCCGCGTCCTCGGGGAGCGCCGAGGGGCGAAGGGCCGGAACGACTCGCGGTACTTCACCTCGAGGTTGAGCGTATTCTGCATCGATGGCGAGCGGGCGTCGCGGTCTCTTGCTTCCGTCCGCAATTTCCCCCTACGTTCAGTGCTACCCGATCACACCCTTTGCGAGGCCCGCTTGAGTATCGGAAAGCTCCTCGGACGACGCGGAATTCTCTCGAAGCGCGAGCAGGAGCTGCGTGCACGCGAACAGGAGCTGCTCGATCGTCTGGGCGATGCTCTGGAAGCGTTCCAGCCCGATGTGGACGCTGACGATCTGCGCCATTTCCAGCAGGCGTGCGCACAGCTGGACCAGTTGTTCCTGATCGTGATCGCCGGCGAGTTCAACTCCGGCAAGTCCAGCTTCATCAATGCGCTGCTCGGCGAGCCCGTGCTGCCGGAGGGCGTCACGCCCACGACGGACCGGATCAACCTGCTGCGCTGGGGGCCGGAGGTGTCGGAGCAGCTGCGTGAAGCGTTCCTGCTCGAGCGGACCCATCCGGCCGAACTGCTGCGCGACCTGAACATCGTGGACACGCCAGGTACCAACGCCGTCGTGCGGCGCCACGAGGAGCTGACGCGCGACTTCGTGCCCCGTTCCGATCTCGTGATCTTCGTCACGTCGGCCGATCGCCCGTTCACCGAAAGCGAGCGGCAGTTTCTCGAGCAGATCCGGGCGTGGGGCAAGAAGGTCGTGCTCGTCATCAACAAGGTGGACATCCTCGCCGATTCCGCGGAGCGCCAGCAGGTCACCGACTTCGTCGGCGATAACGCGACGGCTCTGCTCGGCCGCACACCCGAGATCTTCGCCGTCAGTGCGCGGCAGGCGCAGCAGGCACGGGCAGCGGACGGCGGCGAGGCCCTCTGGAAGTCGAGCGGGTTCGCGGCAATGGAGGAGTACCTGCTGCGTACGCTCAACCAGGAGGAGCGCGTTCGCATCAAGCTGCTCAATCCGCTCAACGTCGGTTTGCGTCTCGCCGGGACCTACAGCGGCGTTGCGTTCGAGCGGCTCAGGCTGCTGGCGGACGATGTGGAGGCGATCGCCAACATTGATCGACAGATCACGGCGTTTCACGATGAGATGGTACGCGGCCTCGACCCTCGCCTGGGCCGGATGGATGCGCTGCTGCTCGAGATGGAGCAGCGCGGCAACGCGTTCTTCGAGGAGACAATCCGCATTGGACGCATCCGTTCGCTCATGGACAGCGAAGCGGTGCGCCGCGAGTTCGAACGCCAGGTCATCGGCGACATGCCGGAACGTATCGAGCAGGAAGCCGGCCTCGTCGTCGACTGGATCGTCGAGCGGAACCTGAAGCTGTGGCAGGACATCCAGCTCTATATCGACCGTCGCCGCCTCGATCGGCACGAACACGGGCTGATCGGGGATGTGGGCGGGTTCCAGTACAACCGTCAGGCGCTGCTGGATTCGATCGAGCGACTCGCCAGCCGGGTGGTGGGTAGCTACAATCGCGAAGAGGAGGCGCGCAAGATCGCCAATGAGGTGCAGGGCACGTTCGCGGCGACCGCTCTCGCGGAGATCGGTGCGCTCGGACTGGGCACCATGATCGTGACACTCGTCACCGGCGCCGCCGCCGACGTGACGGGTATTCTGCTTGCCACCGCGCTGGGCATCGGCGGGTTCTACCTGATCCCCCGCAAGCGCAGGCAGGCGAAGAAGCAGTTCTCCGAGCGCGTTGCAGAGCTGCGTCAGCAGCTGCACGAGGCACTGCAACGCCAGGCCCATCATGAGATCAGCGCGTCCGCCGACCGCATCAACGAGACGATCGCACCCTACCGCCGCTTCGTGGAGACGCAGCGCTCGCGCCTCAACGAATCACGCGCTTCACTGGTGGCCGTCGAGGACGCCCTGCTCCGACTCAGGTCCGAGATCGAGCGGGCCTGACCCACCGCCGTCCACACGTTCTCCGACAAAGGGCAGGGTGAAATCCATGGCATCCGCAAAGCGTTCACCCGCGACGCGACGCGTACGGTATCAGGTCGCATGCAGCCTCGATGGCTACATCGCAGGACCCAGCGGTGAGTTCGACTGGATCATCCCTGAACCTGAGTTCAACTTCGACGAGTTGTACGCGCAGTTCGACACGCTGCTGATGGGGCGCAAGACCTACGAGGCAGTGCGCTCAATGCCGGGTGTGTTTGGAGACAAGCACGTAATCGTCGCCTCCCGTACGCTGCGCCAGACGGACCCTTCCGACGTCGAGGTGGTCGGAGAGGACCTGGAGCAACGGATCGTCGATCTGAAGAAGAGTCCCGGATCGGACATCTGGCTGTTCGGAGGTGGAGAGTTGTTCGCGCAGCTGCTGGCATGGGGCCTCGTTGACACGGTCGAGCCAGCCATCGTTCCGATTCTGCTGGGTGGTGGCCTGCCGTTGTTGCCAGCTCCCGCTGCGCAGTACCCTCTGACGCTGGAGAGACACAGAGCGTACTCGAGTGGAATGATCGTGCTCGAATACGCAGTCCGATCGCCGGCGGAAGCGGAGTGATCCGCTTGATGGATAGCGCGCCACGGTATCCTTGCATCGCGAACGGGTGACTTCTAGAGTTCACTGCATGGACAATACGACGCAAGGCATGATGCTCTTCACCGAACGCAGCCTGTGGACAATGGCCCACGGTATCGTGCTCGGCGGCGGGGCCCTGCTTGCGCTGGCCGCTGCGCTGTTCACCCTGTACCTGCTGCGGCCTGCGCACGGGCAGGCGACATTGACCGTAGCGCACGCGCGTGCGATCGCCCTGCTGACCGTGGTGATCGCCGCTGCCACATGGCTGACCACTCTGATCGGTACGTACGCGGTCTTTCCGCCCTACCGTGCCGCGCCGCCGGAAGGGGCGGTGACCCTTGCCCTTTACCCGCGTTCCCTGATCCTGTCGAACCCGCAAACGGCGTGGCTTCATTCGTTCGCGATGGAGACGAAGGAACACCTCCCGTGGATCGCCGCCATGCTCGCCACGGCTGCCGCGTTCACGGCGTGGCGACACCGCGCAACCCTGCTGCACGACGTGGATCTGCGCAGGATCGTCGTCTCCATCCTGGCGATCTGCTTCGTGATCGTCGCCTACGTGTCGCTGCTCGGCGTCTTCGTCAACAAGGTGGCACCGCTTGAATAGCGAGATGCGCGTCGAGAGGGCGGGTGCACCGCCCAACGGCGGAGCCATGGCGGCCTTCGTCGCTGCCGCTGCTGGCGCGTGCGCGATGGGTGTGGTCGTCGTACTCCATGAGGCCGGCATCTTCTCCGCGCCCGCGCTTTATGCGCCGGCCGGCGGCGTATCCGGACGGACGTCGCTTGCCGTGGCGGTATGGCTGCTGGTGTGGGTGGTGCTCCACCTCCGGTGGTCACGGCGCGAGATCCCGCCGCGGCGCGCATGGATCCTGATGCTGGCGCTGACGGCAATCGGCGTCCTCGGCACGTTCCCACCGCTCTGGAAGATCTTCTAGAGCGCTGAGTCAGGACACCAGCTGTACACGCTCGTTGGACGGTGCCGGTCTTTCGTCTGGTCGAATGAGAACGCAGGCGGCCCGCACCGCCGATGTGGAGGACACATGGCTGCGCGGACCGCCTGCGGCGGAGTAACCGGGTTCATCTAATAGCCCAGCAGCTCCCTCAGAAGCGCCTCCGCCTGATAGATGCTTCGCAGTGCTTCCAAAATACCGCCCGCATGCACGGCCACCGTGCGGCCGCCGGTCTCCGTCCTGAACACGTATTCGTTCGGCAGCTGCTCGACATTGCCATCGAACGCCAGACCGACGATACGCGCCTCGCGATCGATGATCGGACTGCCGCTGTTGCCGCCCGTGATGTCGTTCGTCGATACAAAGTCCATCGGGACCGTCATGTTCACGTGCGCCTGCCGGGCGAGGAACGTGGGCGGCAGGTCGAACGGCACCACGTTGTCGAATTCCGCGGCGCGTGCGTACATGCCGTGGAACACGGTCCGGAACGGCGCGAGTGTTCCGTTGTACGCATATCCCTTTGCGACGCCATCGCTGATGCGCAGCGTGGACGTGGCGTCTGGTGGCAGCCGGGTGCCGTACACCGCGAACAGTGCACGCGCGAGACGCTGGTTCTGCACGGACTCCTCTCCCAGCAGCGCCTGGTATTCCGGAGTCAGACCGCTGCGGATCGAGTCCAGCAGCAGCACCAGCCGGATGGCGGGGTCGGTGGATGCGTGCAGAGCCGCGGTATCGCCCGAGACCAGCTGCCTGCGGAATGCGGGATCGAGCACGCGCGAATCGCGCGCGAGGCGCTGCGCCGCCTCGGCGGGAGAGGCGCCTGCGGGCTGAAGCACAGCGCGCAGCGCGTGCCCCGGCGGCAGCCACTGGAGCGCCAGGGCGAAGTGAGCCTCGAGCGCGGCGCGTGCGGCGGCCTGG
>JAGTUV010000081.1 GCA_018224305.1 Gemmatimonadota bacterium | reverse complement strand
TGGATCTCGTTGAATCGATGATCGGCACAGTAGCGGCGGCCGTCAGCGGAGGCGACACGGTGGTAACGTTTCAGGGCGAGCGCATCGACTTCTCGAAGTCGTTCCGCCGGCTGCCGTTCCTCGATGCGCTGCGCGAACATGGCGGCCTGGACATCGCCTCAATGAGTGACACGGAGCTGGCCCG
Organism: Gemmatimonadota bacterium; assembly: GCA_018224305.1. Taxonomy (GTDB): domain Bacteria; phylum Gemmatimonadota; class Gemmatimonadetes; order Longimicrobiales; family RSA9; genus SH-MAG3. Next base: position 4,881 of record JAGTUV010000081.1, on the reverse strand, counting down.
GAAGGCTGCGTCGCTCGGCGTCGAGGACGCGGCCGACCTGACCCGCCCGAAGCTGCTGGACGAACTGTTCAAGGAACTGGTGGAGCCGCACCTGGTGCAGCCCGTGTTCATCACGGACTATCCGCGCGAACTGTCGCCGCTGGCGAAGCCGAAACGCGGTGAGCCGCGGCTGGTGGAGCGGTTCGAACTGATGGTGGCGGGGCGCGAGATCGCCAACGCGTTCTCCGAGTTGAACGATCCGTTCGACCAGCGCGAGCGCTTCGAGGCTCAGGTCCGCCTGCGCCAGGAGGGCGATGAGGAGGCGCAGAACCTCGATGAGGACTATCTGCGCGCGTTGGAGTACGGGATGCCGCCCACCGGCGGCGTCGGTATCGGCATCGACCGTCTTGTCATGCTGCTGACGGATCAGCCCTCCATTCGCGATGTCATCCTCTTCCCCACAATGCGGCCGGAGCACGCCGAGTGAAACGGCTCGAGTGGTTCGTCGCGCGGCGTTACCTGTCCTCGCGCCGCCGCGGTCGCCGGCTGCTGTCGTTGAGCACGTTCATCGCCATCGGCGGTGTGGCGGTCGGCGTGATGGCGCTCATGGTCGTCATCGCGGTCATGACGGGACTCCAGCGCGACCTGCAGGAGAAGATCCTGTCGATGACTGCGCACATCCAGGTGACGGAAGCCGGCAGCAGCTTCCGCATGGGGAACTGGCGCGAGCTGAAGGAGCGCATCGAGCAGATGCCCCACGTCATCTCGGTCGCACCGTGGGTCAACCCGAATGTCGTCGTCACTCGCACGGCGACGTACGCGGCGCCCGGGCAGATCTACGGCATTGCGCCCGAACTGTCGCGCGTGCCGATTTCGGCAGTCGAGGATTCGCTGGCGAGTGCAGGCATCTCGCTCGGCGAGCCCGGCGCAGAGTACGACTGCACCGCTGACCCGCCCGCCATCGCGCTCGGCAGAAGGCTCGCTTCGCGGCTTGCGGTGCTGCCCGGTGACACCGTCATTGTCGGCAGCTTCGAGCGGCTGAGCTTCGGCGCGCTGGGCAACATCCAGCCGGCATGGTGCCGCTTCGTGGTCGAGGGCACGATCTCGACGGGCATGTACGAGTACGACAACCTGAACATGTACGCCCGTATCGAGGCGGTGCAGAGCCTGCTCCGGATTCCGGCGGACACCATCAGCATGCTCGCGGTCAATATCGACGACCCGTGGAACTCCGATGAGATCGCGCGTCAGATCCGCGACGAGCTCGGCTTCCCGTACGAGACCTATGACTGGAAGTCGCTCAACTCATCGCTGTTCTCCGCACTCGCGCTGGAGAAGCTCGCGATGACCGTCATCCTGTCTCTCATCATCATCGTGGCCGCCTTCAATATCGTCAGCATGCTCACGATGGTGGTGTCCGACAAGACGCGCGAGATCGGCATCCTGAAGTCCATGGGCATGACCGATGGAACCGTGCTGCGCATCTTCATGCTGCAGGGTCTCACCATCGGTGCGGTCGGCACCCTCATCGGCGGCCTGTGCGGCTGGCTGCTGATCGTCGCCGTGGACCGGTTCGGCCTGGTGCAGATCCCGGCCGAGGTGTACTTCATCGACAGGCTGCCCGTGGCTCTCGATCCTCTCGACATCCTGCTGATCGCGGCCGTCAGCATGGTCATCGCCTTCGGCGCCACCATCTATCCTGCGCTGCAGGCGGCGCGCCTGCTGCCCGTCGATGCGATCCGGGGTGAGTGACATGGGGTCCCCGGTGCTGGAGGGCAGCGCGCTGCGCAAGGTGTATCACGAGGAGGATGGCAGCGAACTCACGATTCTGGACGGGGTAGACATCGAGGTCCGGCGTGGAGAGGCGATTGCGGTGATCGGCGCGAGCGGGGCGGGGAAGTCCACGCTGCTGCACCTGCTCGGTCTTCTGGATCGTCCGACGTCGGGCACAGTGCGGCTGGAAGGCCGGGACGTCTCGGCGCTGTCGGCGCGTCAACTCGCTGCCGTTCGGAACAGCCGGATCGGCTTCGTGTTTCAGTTCCACCACCTGCTGCGCGAGTTCACGGCACTCGAGAACGTGATGATGCCCTTGCTGATTGCCGGCACCGCACGGCGGGACGCCGCAAAGACGGCGCACGGGCTGCTGGTACAGGTCGGGCTGCAGGCGCGGGCGACGCACAAGTCGTCGCAGCTCTCGGGTGGCGAGCAGCAGCGTGTCGCTGTCGCGCGTGCACTCGCGAATCAGCCCGCAGTGCTTCTGGCGGACGAGCCGAGCGGCAATCTGGATACGCACACGAGCAAGCAGCTGCACGAGCTGTTCTTCCAGCTGCGCAGCGAACACGGGGTAGCGCTGGTTCTGGCGACGCACAACCGCGAGCTGGCCGCGCGCACCGATCGAATACTCGAGGTCAGGGATACGCAACTGTCGAATGCATCACGCGCGGATTGACCATGCAGTGTGAGAGCTGCGGCGAACGGGACGCCAGCATCCATTACACGCAGATCGAAAAGAACGAGATGCAGACCCTGCATCTCTGCGAGCAGTGTGCCGCGGAGAAGGGTCTGCAGCCGGGCGTCCACGCAGGCAGTTTCCCGCTCACTGATTTCCTCGCGCAGATGGGACGGTCCGGTCCGGAAGCGCCCAGCAGCGGACCGTGCGCCTTCTGCGGCCTGACCCTCGACGACTTCAAGAAGTCCGGCCGCCTCGGCTGTTCGCACTGCTACGTCACGTTCGATGCACACCTCGGCGGGCTGCTGCGCCGGCTGCACGGCGGCACGCAGCACGTCGGCAAGGTCTACCTGCCGCCGGACCCTTCGAGGGCCGAGCAGCAGGAACGGCTGGCCGGGCTCAGGCGCAAGCTGGATCGCGCAGTGCAGTCCGAGGACTTCGAGCGCGCCGCACAGATCCGCGACCTGATCCGCACCATGGAAGGCGCCGCATGAGCGACAACGGGTTCCAGGACGTCGGTCTCGGCTGGCTGGAGGGTAGCGGTGTCCATAGCGATATCGTTCTCTCGACGCGCGTCCGCCTCGCCAGGAACCTGCAGGGTCACGCGTTCGCGGCCCGTGTTCGCGACGGCGAACGGGAAGAGATCCTCGATCTGGTCCGTGCTGCGGTACAGGAGACCGCGCTCAGCGGCGGCGCCGGCTACGAACTGTCCGCCACGCCGATCCTGGGTCGGAGGCTGCTGCATGAGCGGCATCTGATCTCGCGCGAGCTGGCCGGCCTGGCGGGCGACACGCCGCCTCTCGGTTCCGGCCTGTTCATGGACCCGCAGGGCGGGGTGGGCGTGATGGTGAACGAGGAGGACCACCTGCGGCTTCAGGTGATTCTGTCCGGTCTTCGCCTCCATGACGCGTTCCATCGGGTAGACGAGCTGGACGAGGAACTCGGCGTCCAGCTGCCGTTCGCGTATCATCAGGAGTACGGGTATCTTACGAGCTGTCCGACCAACGTTGGAACCGGGCTCCGGGCGTCGATTCTGATCCACCTGCCAGGCCTCGTCCTGACCAAGGAGATCGGCAAGGTGCTCCAGGGCATCGGCCAGGTCGGGCTGACGTTCCGCGGACTGTACGGCGAGGGTTCCGAAGTGGTCGGCAACTTCTTCCAGATCTCGAACCAGACCACGCTCGGCAAGAGCGAGGAGGACCTGGTCGAGCATCTGCAGAAGATCGTCGGGCGGGTCATCCAGTACGAAATGGGCGCGCGTGAGATACTGATGCGCGACGCGCCGACTGTGATCGAGGACAAGATCTGGCGTGCCTATGGACTCCTGCGGTATGCGCGCTCACTTTCCTTCGATGAAGTGATGAATCTGTTGAGCGGTGTGCGGCTCGGAATGAGCATGAACCTTCTGTCCGGACTCCGTGTATACACGCTCAACAAACTCATGATTTTCGCGCGCGACGCACACCTGGAACAGGCGGCGGGAAGGCCGCTCCGGGAAGCGGAGAGCGATTTGCACAGAGCTGCTTACGTCCGGCGTGTGCTGGCCACCGAAGGCGACGTCTCCGCCGATGCGGTGGACGCGCAGGACGATCGGGAGACGAGCTAGAGGCAAACGTCCCGGGGCGACTGAGGTTTTCCATGAACTACAATTTCACAGACCGCGTCCGCAAAGTGCTGGCGATGGCCCGCGAAGAGGCCATTCGACTGCAGCACGATTACGTCGGTACGGAGCACATCCTGCTCGGCCTCATTCGCGAGGGGGAAGGGGTTGCGGCTGCCGTCCTGATGAACCTCAATGTGGACCTGGAGCAGATCCACGAGCGGATCGAGGATTCCGTCCGCAAGGGCAAGGCTACGATCGCGCTGGGCGAGCTGCCGTACACGTCACGGGCGAAGAAGGTGCTCGAGTACGCGATGGCGGAGGCGCGCGAGCTGAATCACTCCTACGTCGGCACGGAACATCTGCTGCTCGGGCTGCTGCGCGAGGAGAAGGGTATCGCGGCGCAGGTGCTCAACGGCCTGGGCGTGACGCTGGAAGATGCGCGTGCCGAGACCCTGAAGCTGCTCGGCAGCGATGTGGGCCCGTCGCAACCGGGTGGTAGCAGCGGCAGCGGCGGCAGCACGGCCGCGCCGAAGGGCGAGAAGAAGAGCAAGACGCCGGCGCTCGATCACTTCTGCCGGGACCTGACGGAACTGGCGCGTGAGGACAAGCTGGATCCGACCATCGGCCGCGAGAAGGAGATCGAGCGGGTGATGGAGGTGCTCAGCCGCAGGAAGAAGAACAATCCGGTGCTGATCGGCGAGCCAGGCGTGGGCAAGACCGCCATCGTCGAAGGACTGGCACAGTTGATCGCGAGCGGCAACTGCCCGGACAGCTTGCGGGACAACCGCGTGCTGGCACTGGACATGGCGGCCGTGATCGCCGGCACGAAGTACCGCGGCCAGTTCGAGGA
>JAGTUV010000080.1 GCA_018224305.1 Gemmatimonadota bacterium | reverse complement strand
GAACGAGGAGGGGGTCATCGGCGAGGCCACGTCGTGGCGGGTGAATGTCGGTCTGAGCTTCTGGATACCGCAGTGATCTCTGTGATACCGGCAGCCATACGGTAGCTCACAATCCAGATGCGCCCGGCGAAGACGGGGTGTGGACTTTGACGCATCGCGGCGCGCAGCGCAGATTCCAGCCTGACCCGCCACCCGGAGACGAACATGCGCCGCACTGCCCTTCCCGGCTTCCTCGCCGCCCTCGCATTCCTGCATGCACCCGTGTCTGCGCAGCGCGCGGGCGCAGTCACAATCCAGCCGGGCGAGGAGTGTCCGGCGGGGATGACGGAAGTGCGGCCGCGCACGTGTCAGGCACCGGAGATCGCGCCGCCGAGCATTCTCGACTACCGTCCGCGGTCGTCGCTGATCACGACGGAGACGATGGTGCCGAAGCCGAAGTATCCGACCGTCGACTTCCACGGCCACCCACCGGGGCTGGATGGCAGCGCGGAAGGGCTGCGTGCGCTCGGCGCGGCGATGGATGAGATCGGCCTGCGCGTGATGGTCGCGGCCAGCAATGTCCGAGGCGAGCGGCTGCGACAGGTTCTGGCGGGTATCGATGCATCACCGACGATGCGCGACCGCGTCCGTGTCTTCACGGGCATCGACTTCAGCGGCGTCGGACCCGGCTGGGCGGAGCGTGCGGTGCAGCAACTGGAGGCCGACGTCGCGGCGGGTGCGGTCGGCATTGGCGAGATCTCGAAGAGCTTCGGCCAGTCCATCCGCAAGGCGGACGGCTCACGGCTGCGCATTGACGACCCCGAGCTCGATCCCGTGTGGCAGGCGGCTGCCCGGCTGCGCATCCCAGTCTTCATCCACACCGCCGACCCGCAGGATTTCTACCGCGATTTCGATTACACGAATGAGCGGTGGCTCGAGCTGGCGCTGTTCCCGAACCGTCGCATCGCGGCTGGGCAACCCAGCTTCGCGCAACTCGCGCAGGAACGCGACAACCTGTTCCGTCGCAATCCAAGCACGACGTTTGTGATGGCGCACATGGGCTGGCAGGCGAACGACCTCGCCACGCTCGGCGAACTTCTGGACGAACTGCCGAACCTGTACACGGAGGTCGGTGCGGTGCTGTACGACATCGGTCGTCAGCCGCGCGCCGCGCGCGACTTCTTCATCCGCTACCAGGACCGCATCCTGTTCGGCAAGGACTCGTTTCAGCCGGGCGAGTATCCGTACTTCTGGCGCGTGTTCGAGACGGATGACGACTACTTCGACTACTACCGCCCGTACCACGCGTTCTGGAAGCTGTACGGCATCGATTTGCCGGACGTCGTGCTGAAGAAGCTGTACTACGCGAATGCGCTGAGGATCACGCCGGGGCTGCCGCAGGGCGGCTGGCCGCAGTGATGTCTGAACGCGGCGACGGGCGAGCGATCGGCTAGCGGCTTCGCAGATCCGGAACGTAGATCGCGATCGCCTGGCCCTTCCGATTGGATGGCGTGCCGAAGACAGCGCCGAGAACGCGGGCCGTGTTGCCGGGATCGGTCATGTCGCCGAGGATGATGGCGTTCGCGCCGAGCTTGCCGGCTTCCTGCCGCATCTTGTCCAGCATCTGAGCTTCGTTGGTGGTGTTCTCATCGCCTTTCGCCGTGAGGATCGCGATCCGCTCGTGCGGCGGAACGCTGTCGCCGGGCAGGAAGACGTGCACGGAGTCGCGGGCCACCGGGTACGCCGCGCGCGACTGCGAGAGGACGGACTTGTTGACGGACACACAGCCCGCCACAACGGCGATGATCGCCACTGCCAGTACTGCCGTTCGCATGCTCATTACTCCTGAGGGGTCGAGGCCGGATTGGCCCCTCAGAACGTTGTGACGATCGGGGCCGGATTTCAAGTGTCGTGGCTGGGTTGGCCGCTGCGCGGAGGTCGGCAATCCCCCACTCGGCGTCCCTCACCGGCGAAGTTATCCGCTCCAGCCTTCGTCAGCCGTCGGTCCGTAGATCGATGGAACCGGCACGTCGAGCAGGACGTGCGGCTCACGGATGCACGGACCGGCGACGCTCAGCGATCGATGCGCATGCGGACGACGTAGTTCACGTCGTACTCGTCGCGCTGTATTCCCCAGACGTGATCGCCATGCATGTACATGGGCATGAACTGTTTGGGCGCATCGAGCCGGGCGAGCCAGGTGCCGTCGGGCTCGAAGACGTCGTATACAGGCGGCTCCGTCCAGGTGTCGACCGGCGCCGGCTGTCCCGGCGCGCGCTCTGCCATCGGGTCGGCCGGCTGCCGCTCGCCGGGCTGGCGCACCTGCACCCATATGCGACCGTCGTGTGCGACGGTGACCGAGCCGATGAACGGCTTCGCATCGGGGATCGCTGCTCCCTGCCAGCTCCAGTTCGGCTGCGTCCGCCGCATGTTGCGCAGGACGCGCTCCTCCTCCGCGGCCTTCTCCGCGGCCTGCACGGGCACGGCGTCGATCGTCCGTGTTATGCGGAACGGTCGATCGTTCTGCATCGTGTGAATGGTGTAGTCGCTGGTGATCGCCCACACGACGTTGCCGCCGCGGTCGATCGTCCACTGGATACCGGGCGAGAACGGCACGGACGTGGCGCTCATGCCGGCGCCATCCGGTGAGCGCGCTGTGAGCGGCTGCGTCTGGAAATCCGGACGCGGCGTGCGGATCGTGTCCTCGATGGTGCCATCGGCGCCGAACCGCTGGTAGCCGACGCGGAACATCTGCCCCTCGATGCGATCGGCAACGACGCTGGTGTAGATGCGGCCGAGCGTGTCCACATGCATCGGCGTGGTCGTGAAGAAGCCGCCCGGTATTGTGAGTGTGCCCACCGACTCACCGGACCGGTCGTAGAAGTTGATGCGGGCGTTGCCGAAATCGCGCACGGCGAGGCGGCCGTCGGGCGTGAAGTCGAGGCTGTGCGGCTGCTTCAGTTCACCGGGTCCGGACCCGGAGCGGCCAATGTCGCGAACGTGACGGCCGTTCTCGTCGTAGACGCGCACCGTCAGTGCCTGCTGGTCGAGCACGTACATCGTACCATCGGAATCGACCGTCATGCTGGACACGCGCCCGAACGTGTACTCCTCGGCACCATCGAGCTCACCGATCCGCACTTCCTCCACGAGCGTCGCCGCGTCGCCCCACGTCGGGGCCTGCTGCGCGCGAGCGACGATCGTGTCGCCGATCGTGTCGTACTCGACGGTGGCGGTGCGGGCGGTCGCATCGCCACCGCTGCACGCGGTGGTGAGGAGTGCGGCGAGGGCGAGGAGCGGCGCGATGGTCGCGGTGCGGGTCTCGGATGTCGTCATGAGGTGCTTACGGTTATCTGGTGGTAGCCGGACCGGGCCGGATGCGACGGCGAGTATGATAGCGCGCGGTGGGTGGGGAACGCAGGGGTTCCGGGACAGTCGGCCGGTTTCAGCGCACATGCAGCACCTGGCGGATCATGAAACCATCAACTTCGTTGCCGGCGGAGATCACCGCCTCCATCGGGCGGTCCGGCGTCCACAGAAATTTCCAGGTCTCGCCGACGCCGAACCCCACTGGCGCGACGGAATGGGCGTGCGCTGCCTGGCGGGGACCCGG
>JAGTUV010000079.1 GCA_018224305.1 Gemmatimonadota bacterium | reverse complement strand
GGGGGGCGGGGGGGGGGGGGGGGGGGTAGTTGGAAGGGGGAGGGGGTGGGGTGACGTCGGAATCAGGGTTACCGGAAGGAAGAATACGACCGTGTGCGGAATCGTGGGATATATCGGAGACCGGCAGGCGGTGCCGCTGCTGATCGAGGGACTCAAGCGACTCGAGTACCGCGGGTACGACTCGTCGGGGCTGACGCTGGTCAATGAGGACGGCCTGGAGACGCATAAGGCCGTGGGCAAGATCGTCGAGCTGGAGAAGCAGTTGGGCAACGGCAAGCAGCCTCAGGCGACGATCGGGATCGCGCACACGCGCTGGGCGACGCACGGCGCACCGAACGAGCGCAACGCGCACCCCCATCTGAGCTGCAATGGCGAGATCGCCATCGTGCACAACGGCATCATCGAGAATGCAGGGACACTGCGCAAGAAACTCGAGCAGATGGGGCACGAGTTCCGCAGCGAAACGGACACGGAAGTGATCGCACATCTGATCGAGGAGGCGTACGAGAACAACCTCGAGGATGCGGTGCGCGAAGCCCTGCGGCAGGTCGAGGGCGCGTATGGCCTCGCGATCGTGTCGAGCCGGGAGCCGCGCAAGCTCGTGGCCGCACGCAAGGGCAGCCCGCTGCTGCTCGGCGTGACGGACAGCGGCGAGTACTTCATCGCGAGCGATGTGGCGGCTGTGCTGGCGCAGACGCGCCAGGTCATCTACCTCGACGACGGTGAGATGGCGGTGCTCACGGATGACGGCTACGTCACGCTGTCGCTGCGCGGCGAGTCGCTGGAGAAGGAGGTAAAGCAGATCGCGTGGGACCTCGATGCCATCGAGAAGAGCGGTCACGACCACTTCATGATCAAGGAGATCTTCGAGCAGCCCGAGACGATCAGGCAGGCGTACCGCGGCCGCATGCTCGAGGAGGACGGCACCGTGAAGTTCGGCGGCCTGAACCTCGAGGATGATGAGCTCGCAGCGTTCGATCGCATCATCATCTGCGCGTGCGGCACGTCGTGGCATTCGGCGCTGATCGGCGAATACATGCTGGAGGAGATCTGTCGCATCCCCGTCGATGTCGAGTACGCGTCGGAGTTCCGCTATCGCAACCCGATAGTGAATGAGCGGACGCTGATGCTCGTCATCAGCCAGTCGGGCGAGACGGCGGACACGCTGGCCGCGATGCGCGAAGCGAAGGTGAACGGTGCCACGGTGCTCGGCATCGTGAATGTCGTCGGGTCGACGATCGCACGCGAAGCGCACGGCGGCATCTATCTGCACGCCGGACCCGAGATCGGTGTCGCATCGACGAAGGCGTTCACCAGCCAGGTCGTGGCGCTGACACTGTTCACCGTTCGCATGGGTCGTCTGCGCGGAACCCTCACGGCTGAGCAGGGCCGCGAGATTCTGCTCGCCCTGCGCGAACTGCCGGACAAGGTCGAGCAGGTACTCGAGCTGAACGATGCGATCCGCGAACTCGCACGCATCTACAAGAGCGCATCCAACTTTCTCTATCTCGGCCGGGGCTTCAACTTCCCGACCGCGCTGGAAGGCGCGCTCAAGCTGAAGGAGATCAGCTACATCCACGCGGAAGGGCTGCCGGCCGCGGAGATGAAGCACGGTCCGATCGCGCTGATTGATGAGAACATGCCGGTCGTGGTCATTGCGCCGCACGATGCGGTATACCAGAAGGTGCTCTCGAACATCCAGGAAGTGAAGGCCCGCGGTGGCCGCGTTATCGCCGTTGCGACGACCGGGAACTCGGAGCTGGCGGGGATGGTCGATCACATGATCCCCGTGCCTGCCACGATCGACATGCTGACGCCGATCGTGACGACTGTCCCGCTGCAGCTGCTCGCGTACCACGTCGCGGTCATGCGCGGCTGCAACGTGGACATGCCGCGGAACCTGGCGAAGTCCGTCACCGTCGAGTGACGGACGCTCACACCGCAGTAGCTGCTTCCGTGTCCGGAATCGTGTCATGCGCGTCGTACTGCAGCGCGTGACGCGCGCGGAGGTGCGCACTGGTGAACGGGTCAGCGGCAGCATCGGCCCCGGCCTCGTCCTGCTCGCCGGCTTTCGCGCGGATGACGACGCCCCGGTGCTGGAGTGGATGGCCGACAAGATCCTGTCTCTGCGACTCTTCCCGGACCAACCCGGCAATGCGCACGACGAACGGGCCGGCAGACCCTCATCGTTCAGCCGGGATGTGATCGAGGTCGGCGGCGGGCTTCTTGTCGTGAGCCAGTTCACGCTCTACGGCGACACCCGTAAGGGGCGCCGTCCGAGCTTCACCGATGCCGCGCCACCGGAGGTGGCTGTGCCGCTGTATGAGCGCTTCGTTGCAATACTCGAGGAGCGTGCACCGGGCCGGGTCGCGACGGGCGAGTTCGGTGCAATGATGAGCGTCGATCTCGTCAATGATGGACCTGTCACGCTCATTCTCGACCGCCCGGCATCGCCATGAGCGATCCCCGTATCATCCTCGCCTCGCAATCGCCGCGTCGAGCCGATCTGCTGCGCATGCTGGGTCTGACGTTCGAGACCATGCCGGCCGACATCGACGAGTCGTATCACGCGGGCGAGCAGCCGGCGCCGCACGCCGAGCGGCTGGCGCGAGGCAAGGCGCAGGAGATCGCCGCGCGCGAGCGGGGCGCGATCGTGATCGGCAGTGATACGGTAGTGATCGTGGACGACGAACTGCTCGGCAAACCGCGCGACCAGGCGCAAGCCGTGGCAATGCTCATGCGGCTGCAGGGGCGTGAGCACGAAGTGGCAACGGGAATTGCAGTGGCCGCGGACGGCATCCTGCGCAGTGGCGTCGAACGCGTGCGCGTGCGCTTCAGGCCATTCGGCGAGGATCTCGCGGAAGCGTATGTTGCTACGGGCGAACCGATGGACAAGGCAGGCGCGTACGGTATCCAGGGATTCGGTGCAACGCTCGTGGAGCGGATCGAGGGCGACTACTTCGCAGTGATGGGCCTGCCGATATGCCGCATGATCGGACTGCTGGAGTCCGTGGGTCTGCTGTACGATTTCCGTGGGCTGGCGATGGAGGGAGATGTGTCAACGTGAACTCGCACGGCGGGTCGGGCGAATGAAAGCGATTCTGGCGATTGACCAGGGTACCACCGGCACGACGTGTCTCGTGCTGGACGAGCACTGCGAGCTCATCGGTCGTGCGTACTCGGAGTTCACGCAGCACTACCCGAAACCCGGATGGGTGGAGCATGACGCGTCCGAGATCTGGGATGTGACGCGCCGAACAGCACGCGAAGCCTTCGCCGAAGCGGGCACGACCCGAAAACTGGAAATCGCCGGAATCGGCATTACCAACCAGCGTGAGACCATCGTCGTGTGGGACCGCGAGACGG
>JAGTUV010000078.1 GCA_018224305.1 Gemmatimonadota bacterium | reverse complement strand
CCAGGTCCGTTGCGGTCACGAGCACGCTCAGGGTCAAGCCGAATGACATCTGCTGGAGCCGCTTGCCGGTGGTGATCATGGTCGTATCCTCGGGTGAGAAGGCCTGTTCCGTCCTCGCACCTCCAATCTGCCGACGCCACCCGCCCCGGGATCTCCGCAAGGCCACCTACATCCGCGGCCGGCATTACGCGGCCATTACGTAGACATGCCCTCACCGATACGTGGGAGCCTGCCGTTCTCCCGCTGTGCAACGGGAATCATTGACCCTGCCGCCGCGGGCGCACTACGTTCGATGCCGCTCCTGCCTCGACCCGGAATGTCGCGTGCCCGGCCGAGTCCCCACCCCTGACGGAGCGCCTCCGATGCGTATGCTGCTGGCGATCCTCACCCTCTGCACCGGCGCAGTGCCGGTTGGGGCACAGGTCCGTCCCCCGGTCGAGGGCGGGCGCGCGCAGTCACTCGGCCAGCCCGCTTCGGTGAAGGGGACCGCCAACATCGCGGTCGCGTGGGCTGAGGGTGCCCGTGCGGCGACTGCGCTCGGTGTGCAGCGGGATCTGCTGAACCCGATGCTGAGTCTGCTGGCCGTTCAGGGCGAGGTCTTCGCGGAGGGCTGGGGTGACGGAGTCGATGCCGGGGTGCGCGCGCGGTTGCTGAGTCCGTTCGCGCGGGTCGCCATCGGCGCGGACTACCGCGTTGCTGATGGAGGTGTGGACCTTCTGCTGTCGGCGTTCCATCCGCTTCGCCGTGGCGGAGTGTTCGGCGACGGCAGTGTGCTCCGACTCGACTATGTGCCGGGCCGGGGCCACTTCACGCTCGGCATCGACAAGCCGATTCGCAGAAACAGCACTATGGGCGGCAGCCGTCCTGTCCATGACCGTGTCGCCCTGCCGCGGGGCGTCAGGCGTACGACGCCCGCCGTCTCCGCCGGGATTGCCCTGCAGCTGGATCGGGCGCGCGCTGCGGCAGAACGCATCCGGCTATCCGTACTGCCACTTGGCCCGCTGCAGCCTGGCGCCGGCGCGCTCGCGCTTGCGCATGAACTGCGGCCGCTCCAGGAGACGCTGAACGGATCGGGTCACGGCGCCGAAGCTGACGTTCTCGACTATCACGAGGCGCTGGACGCCGCCTTCTCCATCGCGGTCGCAGGGCCGGCGCCCAACTCGTCGGCAGTCACGCCGCTCGGGCGCGCTGTATCCGCCGGGGCGCGCGAGATACTGCTCGCACGTGTGCTGGTGCCGTACAACGCCCTGCTCGGCCAGTTGAAGCAGCACGATAGCGTTCGTGGTCTCGGCGACGACGCCCGCGCAGATTTTCTGCGGTGGCTTCATGTGCGCGCTGACGTGCACCCGGACCGGCGTGCAGCGGCCATGGGCGTGTTCGACGCGCTGGTCGGAATCGTCGAGGAGAACCGCGCGCTATCGCTGGCGCAATGGCGTGACTCGCGCTTCGTCTGGCTGCCGCTGCAGTACGCATTGAGGCCGGATCAGCATGACACTCAGGCCGAGCTGGATGCCATCGTGGAGCTTGCCACGGGCACCCGCTTCACGGACGGGAATTTCGTATCCTACGTCGTGAACGAGCAGTTTCAGTATCAGCTGAGCCGTACGATTCGTGAAGCGCGCGAGTACCACGTGCTCTGGACTCACGATTTCCGCGGCTTCGATGCGAGCGGGAACCCGGATGAAATGAGCTACCGTCACGTCCTGAGGTCGTACCTCGCAGCGTTGACGCAGCGCGTGCAGGAATACGACCGGACCGGCCGGTTTCCGACGTACATGATCGTGCTGGACCAGTGGTTCTACGAAGTGAACCACGGCAGGCTCTGGATGAGCCTGCTCGAGGACCCACTGAACCACTCCCTGCAGCTGCCGCCCGGGTTCGAATCGTGGCGGGACACGATCGCAACGGCACAGCGCGCATTGCGTGAAGCAGTGGCCGGATCGGCACTGCTTCAGGCACAGGCGCAACTCTACGGAGACGCGTGGCTGAGGGATCTCGTCAAGGTGCACGTCAACATCACGAACCCTGCCGATCCCTCGTTCTGGAGCCGTCGGGTGATCCGGCTGATTCCCCTGCCCGACAACATGATGCGCGACCATCGCAAGGTGGTGTTCTATGACCTGAGCGAAGAAGATCCCTACGCCGGCGAGGCGATGTTTACGGGCGCCGGCATCGGCGAGCACTATGCCAACCTGTCGTGGGAGGATCGCTCGTTGCTCGTGAACGGTCCCGCGACGCTGCCGCTCAAGGGGGCGGTGCGCGAGCTCCTCATCAGCCAGGGTATCCCACCCGCGCGCATTCCGCACGCATTGCAGCCGCGTCCACGTGCGCCGGATTATGGCGAGCGCGTGCGTGCAGTGAGCCAGCGTAATCAGCAGCCGCTGCGCGCGCTACAGGTGCACAACGCCGCGGGATTCGGCATGAAGGACGTCAACGTTGCCAAAGCGGTGCTGTATACGCTGATGCCGGCTGGATCCGTCATCAAGATTCCGGATTCCCTGTGGAACAGTGATTTCTGGGGATCGGCCGTGCTCGGGTGCGCTCTGCGCGGCGTGCGCGTGCTCGTGATCGCACCGGCGGCGGGGAACGCACCCGCTGATGCGTTCGGCTCACTCGGCCGAAGCCGCGAGCTGCTGACCCGGCTCATTGAAGCGCGCAGCCTGCTCGAGCATCGGATCGCCGCCTCGGGCGGCATGCTTCACGTCGGCCTCTATGCATCGCAGCTGCAGGTGACGGATATCCCGGCCAAGATACGGCATGTGGAAACCGCGTTCGACACGTATCCGTGGCTGGGTTCGCTCTTCGATTTCCCGCCGAGCGTGTTCGAAGGACTCACGCAGATGGCGGACTGGGTCGAGGGCATGTCGATGGCACCGGCCGCCGTTCCGGAGTTCGAGTATGACCCGCACCCGAAACTGCACCTGAAGGCGAACTTCTTCGCGTCGCGGGAGGCATGGTCGCTCATGTCGCGAAGCGAGTGGGCGGACGCGAGCTGGGTCTACATGCAGTTCCGGATCGCCCAGGTGCAGGAACGTTCCGCTGCGGTCACCACCTTCGAGAAGTATCCGGACCCCCTGCCGGAGGCCGGCCGTGGCATGGTGCAGGACTGGTATGAGGGGCTGACCGACGCCGAGCGCGAGCGCGTGGTGTTCTACACGTTCATGGGATCGCACAACCAGAACAGCCGCAGCATGGTGATCGACGCGGAGGTCGGTTTCCTGATCGCGCACTGGCCCGGCATCATCCCCTACATCGATCTGATCACGATCATCGGACAGACGCAGTGGATCGAGATGCCGGCGCAGCTCGACGGGCTGCTGCCTCTTGATACCGGGTGGAAGCGGCGCATGGCGCACTGGATCCGGATCGCGATGTGAGCTTCTTCGGCACAGCATCGCCGCATCCGTCAATCGGTCGGCCCATCTAGGTAATCCGCGGCCGGGACATCCGTAGGGTGACGGATGCCGCGTGCGTGGTGCTCATGGCACTCTTGGGGGAGACAAACATCTCCCATGCGGATGAATGGCCATGAAAGCGCCTGAGACAGTCGGCGATGCGATGACGCCAGGGGTGGTTGGAAGCCGCGAAGGTGACGCGGCAGTCAGAGGGCCGGTGAACGAGGCGCCCGTCACCCTGCTGCGGGCGATCCGGCGGATGTATCCGACACTCGCGCGGACGGCCGCAGCGGTGTCCAGACTGCACCGGCACGCGGCCGGACGGCGCAATCACGTTCCGACCGGGCGGGAAGAGACATGATCCAGACAGTGAAGAACACGCCATTGGTTGGAAGGTCGACGGAACTGGCCGAGCTGAGAGCGACGCTGGATGAGGTGGGCCGTGGCACCGGCGCGACGTGGCTCGTCTCGGGAGAGGCGGGCGTGGGCAAGACGCGGCTGGGCGATGCGGTGTCGGAGGAGGCGACGCGGCGGGGCTGGCATGTTGCGACCGGAAAGGCATTCGCCGTCGAGGCCGGTGTGCCGTATGCGCTGGTGTCCGACGCGCTGATGACCGTGACGCGTCACATGGATGCGAATGCGCTTGCAGTGCTGACGCGGGGTGTGGGTGAGCTCGCGGCCATCTTCCCCTGGCTGCCACAGACGGACGCGCGTCCGGCTGACACCGACACCGCCGACTTTCGCAGCCGGCTGCACTGGCACTTCACACAGTTCATCCGGGGACTGGCTGCAAAGCGACCGATCCTCGTCAGACTGGAGGATCTGCAGTGGGCGGACACGTCGTCGCTGGATCTGTTGCATTTCATGGCGCGGCAGATGACGGATGCGCCATTCTTCCTGTTCTGCACATTCAATCCCGACCACCCGGATTCCGGCGCGAGCCTGCAGCGCCTGCGGCAGTCGCTCGCATCGGTCAGCGCCGTGCACCAGCGTCGGCTGGAGCCGCTCGACGCCGACTCGGTGGCCGAACTCATCGAGCGCCTGTTCGGGACCGAACGGAGCCTCACGAGCAATTTCACTACGCTGCTGTATCGCTGGACGAAGGGGAACCCGTTCTTCGTCGAGGAGACGCTGAAGGTGCTGGTTGCATCGGGCGATCTGAAGCAGCATGAGGGGCGTTGGACCGGCTGGCAGCTGAACACGTTGCGCCTTCCGCCATCGGTGAGTGACGCCGTCATGACTCGCCTGGAAGTGCTGGACGCCGGCGCTCGCGAGGCAGCGGACACGGCAGCTG
>JAGTUV010000077.1 GCA_018224305.1 Gemmatimonadota bacterium | reverse complement strand
CTGCTGGCCTGCACGGACCTCTTCCTGCTGCCGAGCGAGACGGAAGCGTTCGGTCTCGTGGCACTCGAGGCGATGGCCTGCGGCGTGCCCGTCATCGCGACGCTGACCGGCGGACTGCCTGAAGTGATCGATGACGGTGAGTACGGGTTCCTGAGGCCGGTCGGCGACGTCGATGGCATGGCGGAGGAGGGGATCCGCCTGTTGTCGGATGCAGCCATGTGGCAGCGCTTCAGCACGGCGGCGCGGGCCGGCGCCGAACGTTTCAGTGCGGATGGTGTCGTGTCGCAGTACGAGGCATTCTACGAGCGGGTGCTCGGGAGATGACACCCCCCTCCTCGCCGGCCAGGCTTCCTGCAAGCCTGGCGATCGATGATGTATCCCTGCGGCTCATCGACATGGCGCTCACGGAGGATTGCGGTCCGGGCGACTGGACCACCCGCTGGACTGTACCCGCACGAACACGTGTACACGCAACCATCATCGCCAGGGCGGACGGCGTGATCGCGGGTACCGCGCTCGCGGCGGCGGTTTTTCTCCGCCTGGAACCGCGCATCGATATTGATGTGATTGCCGGGGACGGCGACATGGTGCGCGCGGGTGAGCCGGTGATCCGGTTGCGGGGACCCGGTCGCGGGATACTGACGGGGGAACGCGTCGCCCTGAATTTCCTCCAGCATCTGTCCGGGGTGGCGACGCTCACACGTCGCTTCGTCGATGCCGTGGCAGACACACCTGCGAAAATTCTCGACACGCGCAAGACGACGCCCGGGTGGCGCACGCTCGAGAAGGCTGCCGTGCGTTCGGGCGGCGGGGAGAATCATCGGGCCGGCCTGTACGACATGGTGCTCATCAAGGAAAACCATAAGGCCATCGCGGGCGGACTGGCCGGGGCGGTGAAGCGCGTGCGTGATCAGAACACCCGCAACCTGCCGATCACCGTCGAAGTGCACTCTCTCGAAGAACTCGACGCGGCACTCGACGCCCGGGTCGACCGGCTGCTTCTCGACAACTTCGACACGGCCACCATCGCACACATGGTGAAGCGTGCGCGGAGAGTGAAGCGGCCGCCGCTGATCGAAGCCTCCGGCAACATGTCACTCGAGCGTGTGCGCGAAGTGGCGGAGGCCGGCGTCGATTTCATCAGCGTGGGAGCACTCACTCACTCCGCACCGGCGTTCGATCTGTCGCTGCTTCTGGAGGTGCCGTGACCCGCTCCGCGCGAATGCGTGAGTGGGAGGCGGTAGCGATCCGCGACCTGCAGGCCCGGTGGGACCTGCCCGGCCTCGTCATCGTCTCGGAGACCACGTCCACGAACGACGTCGCCCGCAGGATGGCGCGGCATGGGGCGCCCGCCGGCCTGCTCGTGATGGCTGAGCATCAGAGCGCCGGCCGCGGCCGGTTGAAGAGAAGCTGGACCGACGCGCCGGGCCGGTCCCTGCTGACTTCCGTGGTGCTCCGGCCGTCCTCCAGCTCCGGGCCTGCCCCCGGGACTGTACCGCTCCGCGTCGGTATGGCTGTGGCCAGCGCCCTGCGCTCCGCTGCAGGCATCAAGGTGCAACTCAAGTGGCCCAATGATATCGTCGAAGGCGGAGCCAAGCTGGCCGGTATCCTGTGCGAGGCTGTCAGCACCGGTGGCGAGAGCGTCATCATCGCGGGTGTCGGCGTCAACGTCCTGCAGTCTTCCGACGAGTGGCCGGCTGAGTTGCGTGGCCTGGCGACGTCCGTGGCTGACGTCGCGGAGCGGCAGGGTTCGCGTCGGGTCGTCGATCGCCTGACGATCATGGACGCCATTGTGGCAGCGCTCCGTCCCCTCTTCACGCGTCCGCTGGAGCCGCTTCGAACCGACGAATTGCGCGCGTTCGCCACCATGGACGCACTGCGGGGACTCCATGTCACGGCAGGCACTACCGGCCTGGCGGCCGGAGAGAGCACAGCCGCCGGCCAGGTGCGTGGCGTCGCGTCCGGCATTGCCGCGGATGGCGCGCTCCTGATCGAGAGCGATGGCAGTTTGCGGCGGGTCACGTCGGCCACGGTGCGCCGCACCGGCCTGCACTCACACCCTGTACCCTGAGCCGCGATGATCCTCGTATTCGACATCGGCAACACCGAGATCGTGCTCGGACTCTTCGAGGATGCCGAACTCGCCGATCACTGGCGTGTCGCTACCTACCCCGAGCGCACGGTCGACGAGTTCGGGCTTCTGGTGCGTGCCCTCCTGCGCGAGTCCGGCTTCGACGCCGACGAGATCCGCGCCGCTGTCATCGGTTCCGTAGTGCCGCAGGTCACCACCGTGATCTCCGAAATGGCGGAACGGCATCTCGGAGCACGGATCCTCATCGTTACCGCCGAGACCGCCATCCCCGTTCGTCTCGATGTCGAGGAGCCGCTCTCCGTGGGCGCCGATCGCATCCTCAACACCCTCGCGGCGTCCCAGATCTTCCGCCGCGACACCATCGTCGTGGACCTGGGTACGGCCACCACCTTCGACTGCATCACCGGCGACGGTGCCTTCATCGGCGGTGTCATCGCCCCCGGCGTGCGTACCGGCGCAGAGACCCTCGTCCGCCGCACCGCCCGGCTGCCACGCGTCGATCTCGAGCCCCCGTCCGCCGTCATCGGCCGCCGCACGGATACGTCGCTGCGTTCCGGCATCTTTTACGGCGCCGTCGAATCCATCGACGGCATCGTCCGCCGCATCAAGGCGGAGTGGCAGAGGCCACAGGCGCTCGTCGTCGCCACCGGCGGCCTGGCACCCCTGCTCGCACCCCACTGCGCCACGGTGGACCGCATCGAGCCCTTCATCACGCTCCACGGCCTCGAACTCGCGTTCAGGGCGGTCGAACAGCAGGAGCAGAGCCGCGGCCCGCGCCGCCGCCGCTGAGGGGGGTTCCGCTCCGGAGCCACTGCGGCCCGTGGAGACGGTACCCGTGGCGTGTGCAGTGAGGCGTCACCACCACGGTCGTGGCCCGGGCTCCCTGCCTCCCCGACAGTCTGATTACTGCCGCTTTGGCGTTCACGGCTGGCACTGCCAATGCCTTGAGCACCGGCACGGTCGGAGGCTTGACAAGGCCTCTGCGGCCGCTATGTTCACGCCGGCTCCTGGCACTCGCGACTGACGAGTGCTAACAGGAACAGGCCAATTGAAACAGCAAGACGGAGGTCAGCAACATGGCGACTGCCGCTTCCACACAGATCCAGCCGCTGGCGGATCGCGTTGTCGTGAAGGCACTCGAAGAGACGGAGCAGATGCGTGGCGGACTCTACATCCCCGACACGGCCAAGGAGAAGCCGCAGCAGGGTGAGATCGTCGCGGTAGGCCCGGGCAAGATGACCGATGATGGCAAGCGGGTACCGAACGAGCTGAAGGCGGGCGACCGCGTGCTGTACGGCAAGTACAGCGGCACGGAAGTCACCGTCGGTGACGAGCAGTACCTGATCCTGCGCGAGTCGGATGTGCTCGCGGTCATCAAGAGCTAACGCGCACTATCGTACGACGCGCAATACCCAACCAAAGGAATAAGCCATGTCGAAGGAACTCCATTTTGATACGGATGCACGTGCAGCGCTGAAGCGCGGCGTGGATCAGCTGGCAAGGGCAGTGAAGGTCACGCTGGGTCCGAAGGGCCGCAACGTGGTGATCGACCGGAAGTTCGGCGCACCGACCGTGACGAAGGACGGTGTCACGGTTGCGAAGGAGATCGAGCTCTCGGATCCGATCGAGAACATGGGCGCCCAGATGGTGAAGGAAGTCGCGACGAAGACGAGCGACCTGGCGGGTGACGGCACCACGACGGCGACCGTGCTCGCGCAGGCGATCTTCACCGAGGGTCTCAAGAACGTGACGGCCGGCTCGAACCCGATGGCGATCAAGCGCGGGATCGACAAGGCAGTGGAGCAGGTGATCCTCGAGCTGAAGAACATCTCGACACCGACGAAGGGCAAGAAGGAAATCGCGCAGGTCGGCACGATCTCGGCGAACAACGACGAGGAGATCGGCAATCTGATCGCGGACGCGATGGAGAAGGTCGGCAAGGATGGCGTGATCACGGTCGAGGAGGCGCGCGGCCTGGAGACGACGCTGGACACGGTCGAGGGCATGCAGTTCGACCGCGGCTACCTGTCGCCGTACTTCGTCACGGACCCGGAGCGGATGGAAGCCGTACTCGAGGACGCGCTGATCCTGATCCACGACAAGAAGATCAGCTCGATGAAGGACCTTCTGCCGATCCTGGAGAAGGTCGCCCAGCTCGGCCGTCCGCTGCTGATCATTGCGGAGGATATCGAGGGTGAGGCGCTTGCCACGCTGGTCGTCAACAAGCTCCGCGGCACGCTGCGTGTCTGCGCAGTCAAGGCGCCGGGCTTCGGTGATCGTCGCAAGGCGATGCTGCAGGACGTATCGGTCCTGACGGGCGGCAACGTGATCTCCGAGGAAGTCGGCTTCAAGCTCGAGAACGCGACGGCCAACGATCTCGGCAAGGCGAAGCGCGTGGTGATCGACAAGGACAACACGACGATCGTCGATGGTGCCGGCGAGTCTACTCAGATCAAGGGCCGCATCGACGAGATCCGCGCCGCGATCGATAAGTCGACATCCGACTACGACCGTGAGAAGCTGCAGGAGCGCCTGGCGAAGCTGGCGGGCGGCGTTGCGGTGATCAACGTCGGCGCAGCGACCGAGACGGAGATGAAGGAGAAGAAGGCGCGCGTCGAGGATGCACTCCACGCCACGCGTGCTGCGGTCGAAGAGGGTGTCGTTGCAGGCGGTGGTGTCGCCCTGCTGCGGATCCAGAAGAAGATCCGCGACTTCAAGCTCGAGGACAGTGACGAGCAGATCGGCGTGAACATCGTGATCCGCGCGCTCGAGGAGCCGATCCGTCAGATCGCCGAGAACGCCGGCAACGAAGGCTCGATCGTGGTGGACAAGGTCCGCAACCACAAGTCGGACACGTTCGGCTTCAACGCACGCACGGAGAAGTACGAGGATCTCGTCGAGGCCGGCGTCATCGACCCGACCAAGGTGACCCGTACCGCTCTTCAGAATGCCGCTTCCATCGCTTCGCTGCTCCTCACGACCGAGTGTGTGGTCGTCGAGCAGAAGGAAGACGACAAGGGTGCCCCGGCAATGCCCGGCGGCGGCATGGGCGGAATGTACTAGGAAGGGGATCGCCGGAGTTCTTCCGGCGTTTCCTTCCTTCGTCGCACAGGGAACGGTCCCGGGGCAGTGCTGCTCCGGGGCCGTCTTCTTTTCCTCTGCGTTCATCCGGTGAGCGGTGTCACGTTGCATGGGCAATGGGCACGGGCACGGTCATGTGGAAGGCGCACGCACACGTTTACGGGTAGGGGCAGGGGCGGAAGAGGGGCGCGGCTGGGTCAGCCGTTCGGTTGACAAAATCAGCTTGACGAGTGCGCCGATGATTCGTCGGAGCAGGAGCTTCGTCGTTTTCACTTCTGCCGGGTGGAGCAGGTTGAGGTCGATCATGTGGTCGATGACGGCGGCGCATTCGGTGGCGGATCGCTTCGCGATCCGGTAGAAACGGGCTTTCTCCTTCGGCGCGAATTCGCCGGCACCTTCGGCGATGTTGAGGGGGACCGACAGGCTGGTGCGGCGGAACTGGTCGACGAGGTCCGCGCGGCCCGGCGGTACCTGCTGGACAACAACATTGCCTACGCGGGCGAGCTCCCGTGCGAGGTTGTAGACATCCAGCCGTTCGTGGTCGAGCAGAACTTCCTGTATAGCCATGAGGACGCTCACGACAGGGGATTGGTTGCAGGTTCGGTTGCAGGATGGCTGCGCCGGAAGGGCAGGGGAATGGCCGCGTGGGACGAGATGGACATGCCCGTGCACCTGAACGTGTGCGTGCGCCTTCCACATGCCCGTGCCCGTGCCCACGCCCATGACAACCTGACACCATACTTGCCCCTTTTTTCATTCCCTCCCCCTGAGTAGGTTCACGCCGCGAACGCCGCGACG
>JAGTUV010000076.1 GCA_018224305.1 Gemmatimonadota bacterium | reverse complement strand
CATACTCGCTCAGGTAGATCGCCGCAGCGAGCCCGATCGGCAATGCGACAGCTGCGGCAATGAACGCGATGACGAGCGAGCCGGTCACCAGCGGCAGCACACCATACTGCCGCGATGTGAACTGCGGCGACCATTGCGTGCCGGTGAGGAACGTGATCGGCGATACCTCGCGGAAGAACGACATCGACTCGGAGATCAGCACTGCGACGATGCCGACCGTCGTGAAGATCGATACCGCACTGCACAGGACGAGCAGTCCGCCGATCCAGCGCTCGTTGCGATGGCGGCGCGCCAGACCGCTCGCGCCGCCCGCAAAGCTGACACGGCTGCCGGCGGACGCCGCCGCCGGGTCGGTGTTATTCGGTACCACTCGCCTGCGGAATCTGGTTGAGGTTCTCCTGGTACTTCGCGGGTTCCATGGGCACATAGCCGACCTCGGTCACCAGCTCGGCCGCGTTCTCCATGTAGAAGCGCAGGAACTCCACTACCTCAGGACGCTCCAGATGCGCACGGTTGACGTAGATGAAGATCGGGCGAGAGAGCGGCGCATACCGGTTCGTGGTCACGTTGTCGATCGTCGGTTCGACGCAGCCGCTGCCGTTGTCCACTCCGATGGCGCGCAACCGGTTCTCGTTCTCGATGTAGTAGGCGTAGCCGAAGTAGCCGAGTGCGTTCACGTCGGCGCTCACACCCTGCACGAGGACGTTGTCATCTTCGCTCGCGGCGTAGTCCGGACGGCTCGCATCCTCTTCACCCATGATGGCCTCGGTGAAGTAGTCGAATGTGCCGGAATTCGTGCCCGGACCATACAGCCGCAGCGGCTCATCGGGCAGGCCTTCACGCACCTCGCTCCACCGGGCGACCGTGCTGCCCGGCTCCCAGATCCTGCGCAGCTCCTCGACCGTCATGCACTCCACCATGGTGTTTTCGGGGTGAACGACAACGGCCAGGCCGTCAATGGCAACCTGAAGCTCCAGCGGGTCCACGCCGGCCTGTCCGCACAGCTCCAGCTCGTCATCCTTGATCGGGCGCGATGCATTGCTGATCGCCGTCTCGCCCGCACAGAAACGGCGGAACCCGCCGCCCGTCCCGGAGAAGCCGACCGTCACGCGCACGTTTCCGCGCGTCTCGATCATGAACTCCTCCGCCACCGCCTGCGAGATCGGATACACGGTGCTCGAGCCGTCCAGCTCGATCGATCCACTCAGGTTCCCGCCGGGACCCGACCGGTCGCCCCCGCATGAGGCCGCCAGCAGCGTCGCACCGCCCGCCATGATCATCGTGCGAAATCGCATGATACTTCGCCTTTCCACCCCGCACCGGGGCGCTCGGAAGTTGAATCGTCCGCGACGTTACGATGCGCCGACCGGTGGGCCACCGGTCAGCCGGCGGCCCGAACAGCAGATATCGGGCGCCCGCGGAGCGTTTTCGCTGCAATAGATGCCCTGAGTCTAGCCACGGCGCCGGCACCATTTCGTGACGGATTGGTAACGGAAACGTAACGAACCGCGCACGGCTGTTACGCCCGCGCGGCCCGGTTCAGGATGTAGACCCCCCGATGCAGCCGTATCTGGGTCACTCCCCGCTGGACGGCATTTGGATCACACGCCGGGGTCTCGCAGCGAATCACTCGCCGGCGTCGCGAACGTGAATCAGCACCGTATCCGTCTGGCCACGCAAGTTGCCGTGATGCCGCCCGGCCCAGGTCAGGTAGAGCCGCTGCGGACCGGAACCCAGCGTCGGCAGGCGCCACGTCCACACGGAATCGAGCGGCGCGATGTCGGCCGCGGCCGGCATCAGTTCCTGGTCGCCAGCCATGACGTGCAGGTGCAGCTCTCCGGCGGACCAGCCCATCGCGGGGTCGAGACGCAGCTCACCCGGCGTGCTGAACGTGATGGTGACAGGATTCGAGACGGAGTCACCCGATGCGGGATCGAGGATCACAACGGGCGGTACGTCGTCATATGCGACGTCGCCTCCGAGGGTGCTCACGAAGAAGCTGGCGCCGAGGATCACGGCACCGGCGATCAGGAACCCGATGATGGCCGGCGTCCGGTTCGGTGGTGTTTCGGTCATCTATGCTGCAGGCAGACGGAATCGGATGGTGGTTCCCTTGCCGAGTTCGCTTTCGGCGGTGATGTCGCCACCCATGCTCTCGACCAGGTGCTTGACGATCGACAGTCCGAGTCCCGTGCCGCCCTCTGCGCGCGAGCGTGCCGGATCGACGCGGTAGAAGCGCTCGAAAATGCGCGGCAGCGAGTCCGATGGCATTCCCGCCCCGCTGTCCCGGACCTCGAAGACAATGTACTTCGCGGGGGCATCCGGCGCATGTGGCTGTGCGTGCCCGTTGCCATTGGGCAGTGGCGCGGCGATGGCTGCCGGCGGGCGGGTCGTGGCCTTTCCGGTCACGGCCCTCACCTCGATGCGGCCGCCCGCCGGCGTATAGCGAAGGGCGTTGTCCAGCAGATTCGAGAAGACCTGTCGCAGGCCGCCCGGATCCGCACGCACGTGGGTGGCGCGATCGGGAGGCAGGAACGTGATGTGCTTGGTGCCGGCACGCTCGGCGCACGTCGACCACACATCCTGAATCAGATCGACGGCGTTGACGTCGTGAAGTTCGGGGCGCCAGCCGCCGGACTCGAGGCGCGAGAGGTCGAGCAGGTCATCGACGATGTGGTGCAGCCGCTCGGCATTCTTCTGCACGACCTCGAGGAACGGACGCTGCAACTCGGCGGGCAGGTCGGGATCGGCCAGCAGCGTCTCGACGTATCCGCGGATGGAGGTGAGCGGCGTCTTCAGTTCGTGGCTGACGTTCGCGACGAAATCGCGACGAACGCTTTCCAGTCTTCGCACCTGCGTGAGATCGACGAACGCCACGACCGTGCCCGCACTTCGGTCGCCCGTGGCAGACAACGGGTGCGAGGACACGATGATGCGGCGGTCCTCCAGACTGATCTCCACTGCCGGGATCGCCGCACCGGCGACGGCGCGCTCGAGGATGCGGCGGAGTCCCGCCTGACGGATGT
>JAGTUV010000075.1 GCA_018224305.1 Gemmatimonadota bacterium | reverse complement strand
GCATACGCGCGAATCCCAAAGCCATCGGGCTGTTCCTGATCGGCGGCCTCATCCTGGCCGTCGCGGGAACGGCCGTGCTTGCATCGGCCACGTGGTTTCAGAACAGATCCACGTTCATCAGCTTCTTTCAGGAATCCGTGAACGGCCTCGAGACGGGTGCACCCGTGAAGTTTCAAGGTGTCCCGATTGGAACGGTGACGGGCATTCTGATCCAGATCGACCAGAGCGACAAGACGTTCCAGGTGCCGGTCGAGTACGAGATCGACCTGACCCGCCTGACCACTCAGGTCGGTACCTACGTGAACCTCGCCAATCGAGATGTGCTCCAGCGACAGATCACGGATGGGCTGCGTGCCCAGATGCAGATGGAGAGCATTGTAACGGGGCAGCTCTACATCGAGCTGAGTTACAATGCCGACGCCGGGCCTCCGGAGGTCCAGACGCTGGCAACGGACTGGCCGGAGATCCCGACGACACCATCGCTGATGGCGGCGCTCGGTACCGGCGCGGGCAGCCTCGTCGCGGACATGCTGAAGGTGCTGTTCCAGGTCAACCAGATGCTCGCGGAAGTCGACATGCCGGGCATCAATGCGGCGGTGGTGTCATCGGCGGAGGCGGTGGAGCGCCTGATGAACTCGCCGGAGATCATGGCGGCCGTCGAACAGGTGCCGATCATGGCCGTGCAGGTGAACCGCACGATGGAAGGCCTGCAGGATCTGGCGACCAACGCCAGCGCGGCCATCGGTCCGTTCCAGGGTCAGGTCGATGCCGCATCAGCGGAGCTCATTGCCACGTTGAAGACGCTGCGCATCACTCTCGAGGATACGCATGGGCTGCTCTCGACGGATTCGGGGGTCGGCTACGGCTTGCAGGATGCACTCGTCAGCCTGAAGGAAGCGGCGGATGCGATCCGCCTGCTCACGACTTCGCTCGAACAGAACCCGGACATGCTGCTACGCGGCAGGAAGCCGCCGGAGGAGAACTGACCATGCGCCTATCAATGCTGTCGATCATCCCCGTCGTGCTGGCAACGGGCGCGTGCTTCAGTCTCGGCCGCGACACGCCGCCGCTCGAGCAGTACGTGCTCGGCGGGACGCCCGCAGCGTCGGCAGGCGTACTGTCGCCGGACCCGAACGGTCTGACGGTCGGTCTGCGTCGGCTGGACCTCACGCCCTATCTCGCAACGCCGGACATCGTGGTGCGACGGGGTGCCAGCCGTCTGGTCGTGTCCGACTATCACCGATGGGGCGGGGATCCTGTCGAGGGGATCAATCGCGCATTCGCCGGATACCTCATCGCTGCCGGGCCGGTGCGCGCGGTGGACGTGGCGCCGTGGCCCGTCCGCTCACAGCACGACATGGTGCTTCAGCTTCACATCTCGCGCTTCGAGGGTGCAGCGCCGGACGACGAGACAGCCGTGCAGGGCGACGCACACATCCTCGCCAGCTGGGAATTGCACCGGCCGCGGAATGGCGCTCTACTGGCACGCGGCGTGACGGACTACCGCGCGGGCGGCTGGCGCGTCGGTGACTATCCGGCACTCGTCGCGCTGCTGGATGGCGCGCTCGAACACATGGCGGGCGACATCGTGGCGTGCATGGCGCGGATCGGCGCGGTTGCGTCCGACGTCCCGGCGGCAGAGGCAGAGCCGCTGGTGTGCGCACCGGCCGCCGCCACGGGAACTCCATAAAGGTGGTCGGCGCTCGCGCATGGATTTCGCATCCATCGCGGCCCGACATCCACTGCGACAGCGAGTCAGGAATGCGACTTTACGAATTCATACGCGACTACCGTGAAGAGATCATGTCCGAATGGGAGTCGTTTGCCGGTACGGTCTCACCGGCGGGCGACACCATGGACGTCGAGGCGCTGCGCGATCATGCCGACGAAATGCTGACCGTGATCGTCGCGGATCTGATGACGGCCCAGAGCGAGCATGAGCAGGCGGAGAAGTCGAAGGGCCGCGCGCAGGATACGGACAAGGTGGCCACGGCGGCAGAGGAACATGGTGCGGCGCGGGCAGAGAGCGGGTTCACCATCGAGGAGATGGTCGCGGAATACCGCGCGCTGCGCGCGAGCGTACTCAGTCTCTGGACCAAACGCGTAGGCACACTGGGGACGGATCATATCGAGGACCTCATGCGCTTCAACGAGGCGATCGACCAGTCACTCGCCGAGTCCGTGACCGAGTTCAACGAGCACGTCCAGGAGTCCAAGGAGATGTTCGTCGCGATGCTCGGCCACGATCTCCGCACGCCGCTGGGTGCAATCTTCACGTCGGCGAAATTCATGATGGAAACGGGGGAGCTGAAGGAGCCGCACCTGACGCTCACTGCGCGGATCGTCAGCAGCGCCACGCGCACGCTGAGCATGGTCGGTGACCTGCTGGATTTCACCCGCAGCCGTCTTGGTGGAGGGATACCCGTGGTGCGCGAGGAACTGAGCCTGAGCGAGCTCCTCGAGGAAGTCGTCGATGAGATTTCGGCTGCGCACCCTGACCGCAGCTTCCGCGTGGACACGCGGCAGGAGCAGATCGGTGAGTGGGACGGCCCACGGCTCAGCCAGGCGCTGGACAACCTGATCGGAAACGCGGGCGAGCACGCGCCCGATGGCACGACCATCGTCATCGGACTGGATGGTGAGGGCGATGACGCGGTGATCACAATCCATAACACGGGCCCCGTGATTCCGGGTGATCGGCTGGACGGTCTGTTCAATCCCCTGAAAGCGAGAAGAGCGGGCGATGCGAACCCGTCCGGCGGGCCAACGGGCAACCTCGGTCTGGGCCTCTACATCGCCGAGCGGATCGTTCATGCGCACGATGGACGGATCGACGTCGAATCCTCGGAGATGGAGGGCACGACGTTCACGGTGCACCTGCCGCGACGGGAATAAAGCCGGCCCGCTGGTGCGGGTGGCGGAGCCGCTGCGGCGCAATCATATTCGACGGACTGCGATCCGCCCTTCCATTGATGCAGCAGCGATTCATCTGCTCCGAGGTCACCGTCCATGAATACTCGAACGTTCGCCGCTGCGCTGGCACTGACACTGCTCGCGCCCGCGGTACTCCACGCGCAGTGGACGAACCGCTACCCGCGGCTCGAGGGGTTCGGGCATCACGTCTACGTGGAGGGCTTCGAGTTCCCGGCGGTGGACGCCGGCGTGCTGGACCCGGCGCCGTCACCGGACGGCCGCAGCATCGCGATCGCATCGCGCGGCTGGATCTGGGTGCTCGATGAATCGAGCGGCCGGGCGCGGCGGCTGACGCGCGGCGGCGCGATGGACTCGCGCCCCGCGTGGTCACCCGACGGACGTCGCCTCGCCTTCGTCCGCGACGACACCCGGCGCACGTGGATCGTGGTCGTGGATGCGCAGACGGGGCGGGAAGAGCAGACAATTGAGCACGGAGACATAGCGCTGGACCCGGTGTTCTCGGCGGATGGCTCGTCGCTCCATTACACGTCGAGTGCGGACGGATTGCTGCACGTCTGGCGGATGGACCTGACGACGGGCGAGCAGGTGCGCGCCATGGCCGGAACCGACCGGCGGCTCGAGATGCGACCCCAGCCGCACCCGGACGGTCGGCGGCTGGTGTACCTGCGGAAGGCGGGGTACGCCGACGAGGTTCGCGTGCGCGATGCGGACGGCCAGGAGCACACGCTGCTCGCCGATGGTCTCCTCTCGCAGACGCGGCCCGCGCTCAGCCCGGACGGGCACATCGTCGCAGTGAACCGGCCGACCCACGATGGCACGTGGAACCTGGTTCTGATCGAGCTGGCGAACCCGGCGCACCCGGTCACGCTCACGACCGGCCTGCCACTGACGCCGGCGTGGAGCGCGGATGGCCGCTGGCTGTACTTCGTGGAGAGCGACGCCGGCCGGAACATGCGGCTGAAGCGGATCGCTGCGGCCGGGGGTGATGCCATCGATGTCGCCGTTTCGGAATGGGACTGGGGCGAGCCCACCGGCACGCTTCGCATCAGGACCCGCACGGCCGCAACCGCCGCGAGCCTTCCCGCCCGGGTGCACGCGGTGGACGCGCAGGGGCATCCCGTCCTGCCGAAGCCGGGTCAGTCGTGGTTCGACGGGCAGCACGGCCGCGTCTTCTTCTACTCTCCCGGCGTGGTCGAACTGGTCGCGCCCGCGGGAGCGGTGACCGTGACCGCGGTGGCCGGGCTCACGACCCCGCCGGTCACCGCAACGGCCACCGTTCCGGCAGGGGGCAGCGCGGAGCTCGTCCTCGATCTCCAGCCGGTATGGGATGCACAGCAGGCGGGCTGGTACTCCGGCGATCATCACTTTCACCTGAACTATGGCGGCATCCACAACCTCGAACCGACCGACCTGCTGGCGATGATGCGGGGCGAGAACCTGGACGTGGCGACACCGCTGCTGGCCAATCTCCACAACCGGTTCGAGGACCAGGCATACGAAGGCTGGCGCCACGAGGGCCCGCCGGCCGTGCGCTTCGGGCAGGAAGTCCGCGCCCACTTCCACGGCCACGTCGGGCTGGTCGGGATCGAGTCGTTCTTCTGGCCCTGGATATGGGGACCGGGCAACCCCGTCTATAACCGCGATGACCGCAGCAACGCGGAGGCGCTGCGGCACGCCCGGGACCAGGGCGGTATCGGCGTCTACGTGCACCCCGTCTCCGTCCGGGACCCGTTCGCCAACCTCTCATCGATTCCACTGGAGCTGGTCGCCGACGGCGTGCTCGGCGACATGGGCGCAATCGAGCTGGCGTGTCTGTGGACCGATGAGCGCGGCACCGCCGAGGTGTGGTACCGCCTCCTGAACATCGGCCGGCCCGTGCTGGCCGTGGCCGGGACCGACGTGATGACGGACTACTTCCGGACGATGGCGGTCGGGACGACCCGGGTCTACGCACAGCTCGAGGAACCCTTCACCTTCGACCGTTACCTGGACGCGCTCAGGGCCGGTCGCAGCTTCGTCAGCACCGGACCGATGCTCGAATTCATGGTGGAGGGCGGCGGCCCCGGCGACGTGATCACCCGGAGCCGGGCAGACTGGTCACTGAACATCCACTCCGCCGTGCCGTACGACCGCGTCGAGCTCCTCGTCAACGGGCACGTCGTCTGGACGGCAGCGGGGGCGCAGATACCCGGGACCACGCGCCACTCCGGTACCCTCGATCTGCCTGCCGGCGGCTGGGTCGCCGTCCGCGCCTTCAGCGATGGCGCCGTCGAATGGCCGGCCATGAATCCCTCGGCGTTCGCGCACACCGCTCCCATCTGGATCGGCCGCGTGGGGAGCACGGACCCGGACGCCGAGCGCGCCGCCGCGGCTGATCTGCTCCGCGCCCTCG
>JAGTUV010000074.1 GCA_018224305.1 Gemmatimonadota bacterium | reverse complement strand
GCGCTCGATCAGCGACATGAACAGGTCGGTCTTGTAGTTCGAGTCGACGCCCTGCATCACCGCGGCCAGTCGTTCGAGCCCTGCGCCCGTATCAATCGACGGCTTCGGCAGCGGCTCCAGCGTACCATCCGCGGACCGGTCGTACTGCATGAAGACCAGGTTCCACAACTCGAGGAACCCGCCCTGATCGGAGTGGGCAACGAAGGAATCGATGTCCAGATCCGTACCGCGTTCGCTGTCGGGCCGCCTGTCGAAATGGGTCTCGCTCCACGGCCCGCACGGACCCGGCTCGCGCATCTGCCAGAAGTGGTCCTTGTCACCGAGCCTGAAAATGCGCGTCGGCGGGAGACCCGCGACCTCTTCCCAGAGCTTCGCGGCCTCGTCATCGGTGTGATGGACCGTCGCCCACAGCCGGTCCTTCGGGATGCCGAGTTCCTCCGTGAACAGCTCCCAGGCGAACCGGATCGCGTCCCGCTTGAAGTAGTCGCCGAAGGAGAAGTTGCCGAGCATCTCGAAGAACGTGTGGTGGCGCGCCGTGACGCCGACCTCCTCGAGATCGTTGTGCTTGCCGGATACGCGCAGACACTTCTGCGACGTGACCGCGCGCCGGAACTCCACCTGCTCCTCGCCGGTGAACACGCGCTTGAACTGGACCATGCCGGCATTCGTGAACAGCAGCGTGGGATCATCGCCGGGCACCAGCGTGGAGCTGGGTCTCACGGCGTGACCGTTACGCTCGAAGTACTTCAGGAAGCGCTGTCGGATCTCGGACGAGTTCATGCACCTGCACACGGGATCGGGGTCGGGTCGGAACGCGGTAATATAGGGCGGGACGGGCGCCGGGACGAGGAGCGGCTCAGAGAGGATGCCGCCCTCGCGTGAGGTGAGGGGTTTCTACCGCGGGTGCCCGCGCAGGCAATCCCGCGGGGACGCCGGGAGCCACCCGGACGAGATATGTCAGGCGCCCGGCGCCGAAAGAGGCGGCAACCCATCGCCGACCGCTGTGGCGGCCGGGTCTAGCGGACTGTCTTCAAAGTTCCGCGGCATTCGAGCGCGCCTCCGCACTCTCGGTGCTCACGTTACTTTGGCGACTGTCCACTTAGTCGAAGCTCTCGTCGCTGCTGCTGCTGTTGCTGCTGCGGCCGTTACCACCGTTGGTGAGACCGCGCGTGCTCAGTGCCTCGCGCACCTTTACCTCGATCTCGGCGGCCAGGTCCTCGCTCTCGTTGAGGAACTGTTTCGCGTTCTCACGCCCCTGACCGAGCCGGACGTCGCCGTAGGAGAACCACGCACCCGACTTGTTGACGATGTCGTTCTCGACGCCAAGGTCCACGAGCAGGCCCGTGCGGCTGATGCCCTCGTTGTACATGACGTCGAACTCCGCCTGCTTGAACGGCGGTGCGAGCTTGTTCTTGACCACCTTCACGCGGGTGCGGTTACCCGTCATGTCCTGCCCTTCCTTGATCGCACCGATCCGGCGGATGTCGAGACGCAGCGACGCATAGAACTTCAGCGCGCGACCACCCGTCGTCGTCTCCGGACTGCCGAACATCACGCCGATCTTCTCGCGGATCTGGTTCGTGAAGATCACGCTCGTGTGCGAGCGGCTCACCGCGCCCGTCAGCTTGCGCAGCGCCTGGCTCATCAGCCGCGCCTGCAGGCCCACGTGCGAGTCTCCCATTTCGCCCTCGATCTCCGCCCGCGGCACCAGCGCCGCCACCGAGTCGATTACCAGCACGTCCACCGCGCTGCTGCGGATCAGCAGCTCCGCGATCTCCAGCGCCTGCTCGCCCGTGTCCGGCTGGCTGACCAGCAGGTTCTCGACGTCGACGCCCAGCTTCCGCGCATACTCGATGTCCAGCGCGTGCTCCGCATCGATGAACGCCGCCACACCGCCCTTGCGCTGAGCGTTCGCAATCACGTGCAGACACAGCGTCGTCTTGCCGCTCGACTCCGGTCCGTAGATCTCCGTGATCCGCCCGCGCGGGATGCCGCCGATCCCGATCGCCGCGTCCAGGTTCATCGCGCCGGTCGGGATCGCCTCGATGACGACCCGCGCACCGTCCACGCCCATTCGCATGATCGAGCCCTTGCCATAGGCCCGCTCGATCTGCGCGATCGCCACATTCAGCGCCTTGCCCTTGTCGTCTCTGACCTCGACCGTCGCCATCCTGCCACCTTGTTCTGGGATCCACGTCCGCCGCATGCCGGGGTGCACGCGGAGAATATACTCTTCGGGTGATCTTCGGGCAATCCTTCTGTTCCGAAGCCGCCGGACCGCTCCCTGCGCGGCACTCCGGAAGATGGTGGCAGCCGCGTCCGGGGAGAAGGCCGGGCGGGGACGAGCCGATAGCGATGGGGGACGACTTCCGGTTCCGGCCCCGTCGCGGTGGAGTCCGGCCCACGGAACTTGCGCAGCCGCATGGCGGTAGCTTGTATACACGTGTGCGCAAAACCGTCCTTTCATCTCCGAGGTTGAATTGCGAAGGCATCTCAGACGCCACATCGCCGTCCTGCTGATTCTGCCCGCGCTGGCGGGCGGTTGGGCCATTCGCGGTCTGGTGCCTGACGATGGCCCGAAGCTGTTTGCGCAGGTACTGCAGATCGTCAATTCGCATGCGATCCAGGGGCTGTCGCAGGACGTGATGTACGAGCGGGCCGCGCGCGGGTTCGTGGACCGGCTGGATGACCGGTATGCCGAGCTGTACTCGGCGGAGGAGCTGGCGACGTTCTCGCGCGAGCAGCTTCGCGCCGCGTACGGCGGACTCGGGATGCAGATCGAGGATCAGCAGGGCATGATCACGGTCACGCGTGTGTTTCCGAACACTCCCGCGGAGCGCGGTGGAGTGCGTGCGGGAGATCGCGTGGTGGCGGTGAACGGCGAATCGACGCGCGGCCTGCGGATCCAGGAGGTGTCCGGGCGGCTGATCGGCGAGGCGGGGACCACGGTGGAGGCGACGTTCTCGCGCGCGGGCGTGAGTGAACCGATCACGGGCACGTTCAAGCGGGCGGTGGTGCATGTGCCCGCTGTACCGTATGCGGTGGTGCTCGATGGTGGTGTCGGGTACCTGCCGCTGCAGAGCTTCAATGAGACATCGAGCAACGATGTGCGGAAGGCCGTGCGCGAACTTCAGGCGAAGGGAGCGACGTCGCTCGTTCTCGATGTTCGTGGCAACGGCGGCGGAAGCCTGGAGGAGGCGCTGCTGATCAGCAATCTCTTCCTGCCGGCCGGCCAGGAACTGGCCCGCGTGGAGTACCGGGATCGCAAGGCGGACGTATACACCGCGCGAAACACGACGATTTCGACAGACCTGCCGATGGTCGTTCTCACGGACAGTTATTCCGCGTCGGCATCGGAGATCGTGGCGGGCGCATTGCAGGACCATGACCGTGCGCTCGTGCTCGGCACGAGCTCGTTCGGGAAGGGTCTGGTTCAGCAGATATATCCGCTGAACGGTGGCTGGGCGCTGAAGCTGACGACGGGCAAGTGGTTCACGCCGAGCGGTCGGTCGATCCAGCTCGATCGTGACGACGACGGGCTGCCGATGCACACCGACACGACGGCGCGCCCGGAGTTCCGTTCGGACGGCGGCCGCGTAGTGTACGGCGGCGGCGGGATCACCCCGGACCTGACCGTGCCGCTCGACACGATGGATACTGCGGAGCGCGAACTCGCCCGAGTGATGGGGCAGCTCTACCTGGCGATCTACGAACAGGCACTGACGGTAAAGGATGCTGCGGCTCCGGACTTCACCGTGAAGGCGGAATGGCGCGATGCGGTGTATACGCGGCTTCAGGCCGGTGAGGTGGCGTTGACGCGTGAGCAGTACGACGCTGCCCACCCGCTGGTCGACCGCATGCTCGAGCAGCGTGTCGCGGCGCTCGCGTTCGGCGACTCGGCCGCGTTCCGAAGGATGGCACCGCAGGATGCACACATTCGTGCGGCGGTGGAACTGCTGCGGGAAGGACGCACGCAGCAGGAACTGTTTGCGATAGCGGATCGGCGGAATGCGACGGTGAAGTCAGACTAAAGCGGACGCGGAACCAACTTTGCAAAATGGCGCACCCGGACATGGTTCGACCCTGGTGCGCCATGTTCGTTCAGGGCAGTGGCCAGGCGCTTCGGTTCATGGCCAGGTGGGTTGAGGCGCTTCAATTCATCATGAGGCGCCTCGGTTCCTGCCAGGAGGCTGCATGAGGTCTGTCAGTCATCGCCCGGAGCTGGCTGATCCGGCCCCGGAGCGGTTGCGGGGCGCTGATATGCTCACACGGGTCGATTTGCAAAGTGGGTTCCGCGTCCGCCTTCACCGACCACCTCCGCCAGCACCGCCGCAGCCCGCTCGATCCCCGCATCATCGATATCCAGATGTGTCACCGCGCGCACACGCCGCTGCGTGAAGACCGTCATCCACACGCCCCGCTGCTCCAGCGCCGCGGTCACATCAACCGAATTCATGTCCGGCCTGGCAATGTCGAACATCACGATATTAGTCTCCGGCTCGATCACGTCGAGACCCGGAATCGATCGTGACAACTCCGCCAGCCGCCGTGCGCGCACGTGGTCCTCACCCAGCCGACTGCGGTTGTGGTCGAGGGCGTACAGGCCGGCCGCCGCGAGGATGCCCGACTGCCGCATGGATCCGCCGAGCCGCCTGCGCACGACGCGCGCGCGATCGATCGTTTCCTCATCGCCCGCCAGCATGGACCCGACCGGACAGCCGAGGCCCTTGGACAGCGTGACCATCACGGTGTCCGCGCACGCTGCGTAGTCGCGCTCGGTGACGCCGGCAGCCTCCGCGGCATTCCACAATCGCGCACCATCCATGTGAACCGGCAGGTTGTGGTTGCGTGCAGCGTCCCGGATGGCGAGCGCGGTCGCCAGCGGCACCACGCGCCCGCCCGCTGCGTTGTGCGTATTCTCGACCGAGATCAGGGACGTCTGGATCTGAAGCTTTGCGGCGCGGGGGCGGATGGCTGCGACCACGGCCTCTGCCGTCAGAATCCCATCACTCGAAGCGACTCCCCTCAGCTGGACGCCTGCGTTCGCCGCGGCACCGGCGAGTTCCCAGTCGACGAGGTGCGCGCTGGCTTCGCACACGACCTCGGTGCCTGGTGTCGTATGAAGCAGCAGGGCCGTCTGGTTCGCCATGATGCCGCTCGGAAAGAACAGCGAAGCCGGCTTGCCGAGGATGCCGGCGACCCGGCTCTCGAGCGCCCGAACCGTCGGGTCGTCGCCCAGCGCGTCATCGCCGACTTCCGCACGCGCGATCGCCTCGCGCATGCCGGCAGAAGGACGCGTGACTGTGTCGCTGCGCAGATCCACGATGCCGTCGGACGCGCCGCGCATCGGCTACTCGAACTCCTTCGCGTCCGCGAGCGGCAGCCGTGCACCGCACTCGTAACAGTAGGCGCTATCGACGGGATTGGCCTGACCGCACTTCCGGCACACCGTGCCCGCGCGCACTGCACCCCGATACCGGAGCACCTCCCTTTCCACCGGATCCGTCGCCGGACTCGTGGCCGGACTCGTGGCCGGACTCGTCGCCGGACTCGTCGTCGGACTCGTCGCCGGACTCGTGGCCGGACTCGTCGCCGGACTCGTGGCCGGATCGGGTGTCGCGCCTGCCGCCTGCGACAACACGGCCGATGCCTCGACGTCATTCCGCGACGCTGCAACGGGCTCATCATTGAGTTCCTCTCCGACCCCGGATGTCGGGACGTTCTCGAACTCGGACTCATCGCCGTAGCCGGACCGGCGCCGGAAGAGCGGGAAGAGCACAGCTGCGAATGCAGCAACGGCGACGAGTGCAATAACCAGCATTTCCATCAGCGCACCTCACGCAGAAAGAGCCAGGCCGCGCCCGCGCCAAGCGCGTCCGCTGCGAGATCGCGAAAACTGAAAGGACCGCCTCGCCGGTGATCGGAAACTTCCTTCGCTATCCCGATCACAGCAGTTACCGGCAGCGCAATCGCCAGCGCGGTGTCCGGATCGTCGTCCACCGCACGGACGACGCCATAGGTGAACACCATCGCCGCCCATGACGCGGCCGCATGGCGGAACTTGTCCTCGCCTGTCCACCGATCCGCTGCCGTCTGGAGCACCGGCGGAGACGCAGACGTGCCCGTCCCGCGAGTCGGCGCAGATACCTCGAGCGCGTAAATCGGGCTGGGCACATCGAATGGAATCGCACGCGCCTCATACGAAACCGGACCCGCCTCATACGAAACCGGACGCGCGTTGCACGACACCGGACGCGCCTCGTATGACACCGGACGCGCGTTGCACGACACCGGACGCGCCTCGTATGAAACCGGATGCGCGTTGCACGAAACCGGATGCGCATCGCGTGAGACTGCACGCGCGTCGCACAGGCACCCATTGCCGGGCGGACAAGGGTCCATGCCGGAAGCGAATACGACGAGCACTGTGAGGACATGCAGGGCGGCT
>JAGTUV010000073.1 GCA_018224305.1 Gemmatimonadota bacterium | reverse complement strand
GCGGCGGGACCCCGCGAAAATCACCCGCTTCCGAACCCGCACCCACTACCACGCCCTGACCCCACTGCCACTCCCCCTAGGCCACGGCCACGAAGCTGGTGCCTTCCTCCCAGCCCTGCTCCGTCAGCACGCGGCGGATCTCGTCGCGGCCGTTTGGCTGGCCGACGGCGGCGACCACGAGGGCGCCGCTGTAGGTGCCGACGTCGTCGGGCGCGATGACAGGGGCATCGTGGATCGTCTGGCCGATCTTGCGCGGGTCCAGTTCGACGAACGCGCGGACCTTGATGTCCTGGGACTGGAGCTCCAGCGCGAATGCCTTGCCGACCGGGCCGGCCCCCCAGACGACGACGCCGTCATGGCCGTTGAGGACGGACGCCTTCAGATAGTGGACCTTGCAGCGGCGGAACGCGTCCTCGCTGTATCGCTCATGGATCCTGGAGGAGCGATCGGGCCGCTCGCGCCAGCGCAACAGGATCTCGGGGACCTTGGCCATGCGGATGCCAGCCCTCCAGAGCCGGAACACGAGGTCGTAATCCTCGGGCCACTCTTCGTCGCGGTATCCGCCGACCTTGTCGAGCACCTCGCGGCGGATCGCGAGCGTCGGATGTGCGATCGGGCACTCGACGAAAATGTCGCGCACGATGTCATCATGCTCGATGAGCGTATTGATCCACGCCTCGTAGCGCTGCGCACCGCCCTGCACTTCCTGGCGCGGGAAGTAGCGGACGAGAGTGCCGCACGCACCGATGTCGGGATTCGCATCGAGCATCTCCACCTGCTTGCTGATACGATTCGAGTACGCGACGTCATCCGCATCCATGCGCACGAGGATGGCGCCCTTCGAGGCCTTCACGGCGCGCTGGAGGGCCGCCACGATACCCTTCGCCTTCTGCGTGATGACGTGGACACGGGGATCCTCGTCTGCCCAGTCCCTCAGGATGGCAGGTGTCTCATCTTCCGAGCCATCATCGACGGCGATGATCTCGAAGTTCTGGAAGCTCTGCGCCTGTATCGATGCGATGGTATCAGGCAGGTACGCGGCCGCATCACGGCAGGGCAGCAGTATCGAGACGCGCGGCGCATCGCCGCCGGCCGGGGCGCTCACGAAACCGCTCCGGCCCGGGTCTTCGATACCGACAGTGCCTCGCGCAGATATCGCGCAGTGTGACTCGTTTTCACTTTGATAACCTCCTCGGGTCGTCCCATGGCCACGACGCGACCACCCTCGTCGCCGGCTTCGGGACCCATGTCGATGATCCAGTCCGCCGCTGCGATCGCATCGACGTTGTGTTCGATGACGAGAACCGTGTGTCCACTTTCCGTCAGCCGTCGCAGTACGCCGATCAGCTTGCGTACCTCACCGCCTGACAGACCCGTGGTCGGCTCGTCGAGAATGTACACGCGATGTCCGCGCTTCCTGTGCGCGCCGATCAACTCGCGCGCGACCTTCAGCCGCTGGGCCTCGCCGCCCGACAGCGTCGGGGCCGGCTGGCCCAGCCGAAGGTATCCCAGCCCGACCTGCTGCAGCTGCCACAGCATCTGGCCGAGCCTGTCCTCACGGATGAAGAAGCGAATCGCTTCGTCGATCGTGAGGTCCAGCACCTGACGGATGTTCAAACCCTTGTACGTTACGTCCAGCGTCTCGCGCCTGTAGCGCGCGCCGCCACACATGTCGCACGGCAGGAAGATGTCCGCCAGGAACACCATCTCGACCTGTACGACGCCCTCGCCCTGGCAGTCCTCGCAACGGCCGCCCTTCACGTTGAACGAGAAATGGCCGGGCCCGTATCCGCGCTGCTTCGCCAGCGGCTGCGCCGCGAAGATGGTGCGGATGTGGTCGAACGCCTTGATGTAGGTCACCGGATTGGACCGGTGTGACTTTCCGATCGGCGCCTGGTCGACGAGCACGACGGCATCGATCGTCGAGAGGCCCTCGATGTCATCGTAATGACCGACGACCTCGCCCAGGTGGCGCTTGGCCGATGTATCGCCGTCCGCGAGGCGCGCCTCCAGAGCACGGTACAGCACGTCGTGGACGAGCGTGCTCTTGCCCGAGCCGCTGACGCCGGTCACCACCGTCAACTCGCCCAGCGGCACGTCGATATCGACGCCTTTCACGTTGTGCTGGCGCGCACCCTTCAGCCGCAGCCAGTTGCGCGTCGGCTGGCGGCGCGACGCCGGCAGCGCCGGCTCACGGCCGGACACGTAGCGGCCCGTTGCGGTGTCGGCCTCCGCCAGCGCTGCGTAGCTGCCCTCGAAAACAATCGTGCCGCCCTTCTCGCCGCTGCCGGGACCCAACTCGATCACATGGTCCGCCGCAGCGATCGCAGCCGGATCATGTTCGACCACAACGACGCTATTGCCCCGGTCGCGCAGTGCGGCGAGGAGCCCGAGCAGGCGGTCAGTATCACGGGGGTGCAGCCCGATAGTCGGCTCATCGAGCACGTACAATGTATCCATCAGGTGCGATCCGAGCGAATT
The DNA here is from genome assembly GCA_018224305.1 of Gemmatimonadota bacterium. Classification (GTDB taxonomy): domain Bacteria; phylum Gemmatimonadota; class Gemmatimonadetes; order Longimicrobiales; family RSA9; genus SH-MAG3. The sequence continues at coordinate 1,521 of JAGTUV010000073.1, read as the reverse complement.
CGCCAGTGCGATCCGTTGTGCTTCGCCGCCGGACAGCGTGCGCGCCTGCCGGTCGAGCGACAGGTAGCCGAGGCCCACATCGTCGAGAAACGCCAGGCGACCACCCAGCTCGCGCGCGATCGGACCGGCAATGCCGTGCTCCTGCGGCGTCAGCGGCTCCGCCGTCCCGCCCTCGATCAATTCGTCGAGCCAGGCACGAAGCCTCTGGATCGGCAGGCGTGACGCCGTGCCGATGTCCATGCCGCCGGCGCGCACATGCAGGGCTTCCAGGCGCAGACGCGAACCGCGGCAGTCGGCGCACTCCAGCGCGCTCTGATACTGCCGCAGGAAAACCCGGATGTACTGCTTGTAGCGCTTCTTCTCGCGAGAGCGCAGGAACGGGATCACTCCCTGGAAGCCGCGTCGCTTCCCCCTGAGGACCTCATCGCGAAACGCCCTCGGCAGATCGCTCCACGGCTCCGTCGCCGATACGCCCTTCTCCTTCGCGAACGCGAGCAGCTTCGTGCGATAGCGCTTGTAGCGGGGCTTCTCCCACGGATCGACGGCGCCTTCCTTCAGCGACCTCGACGGGTTCGGTACGATCAGCGCCACATCGTACTCGAGCGTCGCGCCGAAGCCGGTGCACGCCGGGCACGAGCCGTACGGATTGTTGAACGAGAACAGCCGCGGCGTCGGGTCCATGAACGTCACGTCCGGGTGGTCCGGACAGTGGAATCGCTCGGAGAACAGCAGCCGGCCGTTGTCCGGCAGCGTCACCACGATCGCCTCGCCGTCCCCCTCGTGAAACGCGGTGCCGACCGAGTCAGCCACTCGCTCGCGCATGTCTTCACGCATGACCAGACGGTCTGCGACGATCAGCAGTTCGCCCGCCGCTGCGAGGTCGACGGTCGCCGTTCCGTTCATGGCCGGGTCGTCGAGATCGAGGAGTTCGCCGTTCGCGATCACCCGCATGAAGCCGAGCGCGCGCAGGTTCTCGAGCACGGTCTCGTGTGTGATGCGCGCGCTGCGCGGCAGCGGAAACGCGACCAGCAGGCGTGTCCCATCACCCAGCCCGAGCACCGCGTCGGTGGCGGACTGCACGGTGTCGGGCACGATGTGGCGATCGCACTCGGGGCAATGTGTGCGGCCGGCACGGGCCCAGAGCAGCCGCATGAAGTCGTATGCCTCCGTGGCCGTCCCGACGGTTGAGCGGCTCGTCTTGGTCGGGTTCTTCTGCTCGATGGCAACAGCAGGGCTCAGCCCGTCGATCATGTCGACGGCCGGCTTCTCCATGCGGTCGAGGAACTGCTTCGCATACGTCGACAGTGATTCGACGTAGCGGCGCTGCCCCTCGGCGTACAAAGTATCGAAAGCGAGCGACGATTTCCCGGAGCCGCTGGGACCCGTCATCACGACGAGGGACCTGCGGGGAATATCGAGATCGACGCCCTTCAGATTATGCTGCCGCGCATTGCGGATGATGATGCTGTGCTTCACGAGGAACTGATACCCGGGAAAAGCGGAATGGCTCCACTGCGGGAG
>JAGTUV010000072.1 GCA_018224305.1 Gemmatimonadota bacterium | reverse complement strand
CGGACTCCGCACCGAACCGCGTCGCCAGCACGATATCATTCGACATCCCGGCCTCCTTCCGATTGTCCGCCCCAGCCACCGTCGCCAGCGCGGCGTGGTCGTTTCCCAGTCGAGCATGTCGTGCATCGGCGTCAGCGCGGCGACGGTCAGCAGCGTGACCGTGACCGGCAGCCTGACGGCTTCATCCGTGCCGGTAGGATAAGCGCCCGGTCGAGCACGGGGAAGCGGCGGCGCCGCGGATCGCACGCCCGCATCGGCGAACAGGTTCCGGACCAGCGCCCGCGCCGATCTTGTCCACATGCGGTATCCGCGATTACCTTCCACCCCTGTTTCCTCTTCGGATTATCGGGATTTTCACGTCCGGAAACCGGCGCTCGGGTGCACACATCCCGGGATCGTCAGACGGGGCTGCATCCTTGCGCGCTATCCGCTTCCATTACCGGCCCGTTCGTTACCTGTGGACGCGCTTTGCCGCGAGCCGCCGGCCGGGCCTCGCGCTCGGCCCCGGCGGCTGCGTATCGCTGGATGATGTGGAGGCGCCCGCCCTGCCGGCCGACGACTGGGTGCGGGTGGAAAGCACGATGTCCGGCGTGTGCGGCAGCGACCTCTCAGCGATCACCGCGCACGACAGCTTCACGCTGGAGCCGTTCGGTGCCTTTCCGTTCACGTTCGGTCACGAGAACGTGGGCCGGGTGGTGGAGGCGGGTAGCGGCGCGGGCGACTGGGCGCCGGGCACCGCGGTCATCGTCAACCCGATGCTCGCCTGCGAGCAGCGCGGCATCGAGGCATGTCCCGCATGCGCGCGCGGCGAATATGGACTCTGCCGGCGCACGCAGGACGGCGTGATCGGCAACGGGCCCATGATCGGCTATTCGCCCGCCACCGGCGGCGGCTGGTCGAAGACGTTCGTCGCGCACCGATCCCAGCTGCACGGCGCGGACGGTCTGAGCGACGAGCTGGCTGTCCTCGCCGATCCGCTGGCGTCCTCGCTGAGGCCCGTGCTGCTGCACCCGCCCGCCGAGGGCGATGTAGTGCTGGTCATCGGCGCGGGCACGATCGGCGCCCTGACCGTTCGGGCGTTGCGCGCGATCGGCTGGGAAGGACCCGTGGCGTGCCTCGGCCGGTACGACTTCCAGCTCGAGCTCGCCGAGGCGGCGGGCGCCGATCACGTCTTCCGCAGGCCCGACGAGGTCTATCGCTGGGCGGAGTCGCTGCCGCACGCGCGCGCGTACAAGCCCTCTCTCGCACCGCGCTTCGTGGAGGGCGGACCGTCGCTGGTCTTCGATACGGTCGGCAGCGAGTCCACGATCGGGGACTCGCTCGCAATTACGCGGGAGGGCGGAAAAATCGTTGTGGTGGGCGGCGCCGCGAAGGTTTCGGCCGACTGGACCCGACTATGGTACCGCCAACTGACCGTCGCGGGTATCTTTGCGTATGGTCGTGCCCCGTTTCGCGGCGCCGACCGCGACATTTACGACAGCTCCATCGAACTGCTGCGGACCGACGGCATAGCGCAGCTCGGTATGGTGACCCACGTTTTCGCACTGGAGGAGTATCGTGCAGCACTCTCAGCCGCCCTCGACAAAGGCGGACACCGTTCCATCAAAGTCGCATTCCGGCCCGAATGACCGGACCGCGCCGTCGATGAACGGCCCCCTCCAGTCAGGTGGTGCGGGCCCCGGCACGAGTGGCACCGGCTCCAACGGCCGTGCCCCGCACGCCAACGGCGTCACGCTGACCGCCGCCATGGCCGCCGTCCATGGCGCTGCGCACCTGCTCGACTACACCAGGGACCCGTTCCTCGGGTTCTTCAGCGGTCGGCCCACCGACGAGCTGGCGCCCGCGGGCTCCCTGCTGGACCACCCGAACGTGCGGCGGTGGTTCGAGATGTTCGAGGCCGGCCTCGCCGAGTCGCTCTACACGTATCAGATCCCCCTCAGCATTGCGTCCGGTCCCGATTCGGCCGCGCTGGGCGAGGACCTGGTCATGTTCTCGAGCTACAGCTACCTGGGCCTGATCGGACACCCGCGCATTGCGACCGCGGTCAAGGAAGCTGTCGAGCGGTATGGCACGTCCACGGGCGGCGTACGCCTGCTCACGGGCACGCTGGAGCTCCACCACGAGCTGGAACACGAGCTGGCCATGTTCCTCGGCCAGGAGGGCGCGGCGACCTTTGCGTCCGGATATGACGCCAACATCGCTGCGATCACTTCACTTTTCGGTCCCAACGACGTGGCGCTCCTCGACCAGTATGCGCACCAGTCGATTCACGACGGCGTACGCATGGCCGGCTGCGAGAACCGCCGTTTCAAGCACAACGACATGGAGGACCTCGAACGCAGACTTCGTCAGGCCACGAACCGCGGCGCGCAGCGCATCCTCATCGCTGTCGACTCCGTCTTCTCCATGGACGGGGACCAGGCGCCGATCGCCGATCTCATCGCCATGAAGAACAAGTATGGCGCGTTCCTCCTTGTCGACGAGGCCCATGCACTCGGCTCCGTCGGTCAGACCGGCCGCGGCATCTGCGAGGAGCAGGGCATCGACCCGAGCGACATCGACATCCTGACAGGTTCGCTATCGAAAGGGATCCCGTCCTCCGGCGGGTTCGTCGCCGGTTCGCGTGGCCTCAAGATCTACATTCAGCACGGCTCGGCGCCGTATATGTTCTCTGCCGCCATGACGCCGGCCAACGCCGCCGCGTCGCTGGAGGCGCTGCGCATTGTGCAGGAGGAGCCGCAGCACATGGAACGGCTGCGCCGCAACACCGCCCTGTTGAAGGACGGCCTGACCGAGCTCGGCTTCGACACCGGTGCGTCCACCACACCGGTCGTGCCGCTCATCCTGGGCGATGAGTTCCGGGCCTACCGCGTGGCGCGGGAGATGCTCGAGCGCGGGATCTTCGTTTCCGCCGTCGTCTTCCCGGCCGTCTCACCCGGCCAGGCGCGGCTCCGCCTGTGTGCGACCGCGGCACACGAGCCGGAGCACTTCGACCGCCTGTTCGAGGCGCTGTCGGAGTGCGAAGCCGCGATGGAGGTTGCTGCGGTTCGGTAGACGTTCGCGGCGGTAGGCAAAGAACGGGGGAGCAGGCGCGATGCCTGCTCCCCCGTTCTGTACTGTCAGTGACTGCCGAAGAAGCCTTTGTTCCGACTCCTTCCGCTAGCCGTCCTGAGTCCTAGGGTTCTTCCGTGACCGTCATCTCGTACGTCGTATCAGCGCCCGGGTTGGGCGTCCACGTCACGCCGGCGATGAGGTATGTGCCGGGCACGAGATCGAGCGTGTCGGTCTCGGGGTTGACAGCCGCACCATTCTCCAGCGTGAGCAGGTTGACACCGCCCGAGTCATAGACGTAGAGGTCCTTG
>JAGTUV010000071.1 GCA_018224305.1 Gemmatimonadota bacterium | reverse complement strand
TTGATGATGGATCGTACGAGCAGAATCCGGCCACGATCGTCTTCGCGCGCGGCCGCGCGCCGCTCGGTGCCGACAACACTCTGCGTGGTGGCGATCACGTGACCGGCATCACCGGCGTACTCACGCAGACGACGGCCTCAGGCGCGGACGGCGGATCTGCATATCGTCTCCGGCCGGTCAATGCGCTGAACGGCGGAGTCCCGGACTTCGTGGCTGCGAGCCCGCGCGACGCCAGACCTCCGGATGTCGGCGGCACGCTCCGCGTCGCGTCGTTCAACGTGCTCAACTACTTCAACACGTTCGACGGTTGCACACTCGGAACGGGCGGCGCTGCCACCTCGTGCCGGGGCGCGGACGATGCAGTGGAGTTCGATCGGCAGTGGCGCAAGATCGTCGCGGCGGTCATTGCCATGGACACTGATATCCTCGGCATCATCGAGATCGAGAACGACGGATATCATGCGCGTAGCGCGATCGCCGACCTCGTCAGCCGCCTCAACTCCGCCACTGCTGCCGGCCGCTACATGTTCATCAATTCCGACTCCGCCACGGGTGATGCCAACGTACTCGGCACGGATGCCATCAAGGTCGGCCTCATCTACCGGCGCGACCGCGTGTCGCCCGCCGGCCGCACGGCCGTGTTGAACTCGAGCATGTTCGTCAATGGCGGCGAGTCGCAGCCGCGCAACAGGCCGTCGCTCGCACAGGCGTTCGTGCAGCCGGACGGCGGCAGCGTCATCGTCAGCGTGCATCACTTCAAGAGCAAGGGCAGCGCGTGCGACGCTCCCGATGCCGGCGACGGTCAGGGCAACTGCAACACAGCCCGGACGGTTGCAGCGCGTGAACTCCTCACGTGGCTCGATACGGATCCGACCGGTACCGGTGATCCGAACGTGCTGATCATCGGTGACCTGAACGCCTACGCGCGCGAAGATCCCGTCGCCGTGCTCGTGCGCGGCGGCTACACCGACCTCCTCGCCGGTCGTGCTGCAGAATCGCCCGCCGAACCCGCGAGCAGTGACGTGCCCATCGGCGAGCGCAGCGGCACCGCCGGGTACTCGTTCGTCTTCAACGGCCAGTGGGGCTACCTCGATCATGCGCTCGCCTCGACCGCGCTCCTGCCGCAGGTCACCGGCGCCGTCGCGTGGCACATCAACGCCGACGAGCCGAACGTGCTCGACTACAACACCAACTTCAAGACCGCGGCGCAGCTGTCGACGCTGTATGACGACGGCCCGTTCCGGTCATCGGACCACGACCCGGTCATCGTCGGACTCCGTCTCGCGACACGTGGCGATACTCGATGAGCGGACCCTGCCGATCCGGCGACGGGTAGAGAAGTGAGTTCCACGCACCGCCAGACGTGCAGTGCAGATGGCGTTCGCGCAGCGGCGGGTGCGCGAAGTGTTGGTGATCAGGCGACCCGTTGGAGACGCGAATGACGAGACGCGCGCGGCAGTGGACAGCAATACTCGGTGCGGCCGTCCTGATGCTCGGGACGTTGATGCTCGATCTGCCGGCGCGCTGGCAGACGGAACACGTGGCCATGTCCGCCCCGTTGGAACCGACCGCGCGCCCGCGCCAGCCTCAGCAGCCGCCCACCATCCGCTGGCTGCCGGAGCGCGTCCATGAAGGCACGCTGCTGAACATCATCGTGGAGGGCGGCGTCCCGGCAGTGCTCCATGCCGAGGGGATGTTCGCGGGTGAGCCCCTGCACTTCCGCATGAACGACAATGGAGTTCTCGTCGCACTCGCCGCAGCGCCCCTCGATTCGGTCGGCCCGCGCGCGTTGCGCGTGAGCGTGACGCACGAGGACGGCTCGCGTCACCGCGAGCAACTGGATGTGATCGTGGTGTCAGGTGATTACAGGCTGGAGGAACTGAGTGTTGCACCGCAGTTCGGCCGCCCGCAGCCTGCCGAAGTGCAGCAGCGCATGGCCGACGAAGCCGCGCGCGCACGCGCCGTGTCGGCCGCGTCTCACGACACGCCGCGCATGTGGGAGCCGCCGTTCGTCGCGCCGCGTGAGAGCCGGATCACGAGCGGATTCGGTAGCGGTCGCATTTTCAACGGCCAGGTGCAGAGTCGTCACACCGGCACCGACTTCGCCGGCGCCGTGGGCACGCCAGTCGTCGCTCCCGCGCGCGGCGTTGTCGCGATCGTGGACGACTTCTACCTCGGCGGCGGCGTCATCTACATCGACCATGGCGCCGGTCTGGTCACGGCATACCTGCATTTGAGCGCGAAGGACGTCGCCGAGGGCGACACTGTCGAGACCGGTCAGGTCATCGGCCGCGTCGGCGCCACCGGCCGCGTCACCGGTCCGCACCTGCACTGGATCGTCCGCTACGGCGGCCACACCGTCAACGCCCTCAGCCTGCTGGAACTGCCAGACCCCGCAGCTCCCTCGATGGAACATTAACGCCGCGACCACGCACCGAGGAGATCCCATGCCTGTTCATGCGCTGCGGCGAGTTCCCTGCGCGCTCGCCCTCCTGATCCTCGCATGCGCACCCGCGCTGAAGCTGGCCCCGGACGATTCCGACGTCGTCCTGTCGCAGCACGCGCTCGCTGCGCCCGATCCATCGCAGCCGGGGCCGTTCACCGTTCGCTTCCTGTACTATGGCAGCGGCACGGACAGGAATCGGCCGGAATACCGGGATTCCGTCGCATTGAAGACGGAGCCCGTCGATGCATCGAAGCTCGTGGACCTGGGCACCAGCGCGAAAAGTCGCAATTCCTATTGGGGTTTCACGCCCTCGAAGATGCCGCTCAACGCGCGCGTCTGGTATCCGGAAGGCGATGGACCATTCCCGGTCGTTCTCATAGCGCACGGCAACCACAACATGAAGGAGTTCTCCGATCCCGGATACGGCTGGGTCGGCGAGCTGCTCGCGAGCCGCGGCTACATAGTCGCGTCGCTCGACATGAACTTCATCAACGGTGGCATCAGAGGTGAGAACGATGCGCGCGGCTGGTTCTTCCTCAAGCACCTCGAGCAGCTGCGCAAATGGACCGACGAGGAAGGCAACCCATTCACCGGCAAGGTGGACCTCGACAACGTCGCACTGATCGGCCATTCCCGCGGCGGTGAGGCAGTCGGCCACGCTGCTGCGTTCAACACGCTCACGCACTATCCCGACAACGCGAACGTCCGCTTCGATTTCGGATTCGGCATTAAATCGATCATCGCGATCGCGCCCGTCGATGGACAATACCAGCCGGCCAACCGGCTGGTCCCGGTCGAGAACGTGAACTACCTCGTGTTCCACGGTTCGCACGATGGCGACGTCTCCAGCTTCATGGGCATCCGCCAGTATCAGCGCGTCGCCTTCACCGACAATCAGCCGCGCCTGAAGGCCGCCGTGTTCGTGTACCGCGCGAACCATGGTCAGTGGAACACCGTGTGGGGTGCGCACGACAACGGCCCTCGCAGTCGCCGCATCCTGGACCTGCGCACACTCATGCCGCCCGAAGATCAGCGCAGGTTCGGCAAGGTCTACATCAGCGCGTTTCTGGACGCGACGCTGCGCGGCCGGAAGGAGTATCTGCCGCTGTTCCGTGATCACCGCGTTGCCGCCGGCTGGCTGCCGAAGACGATGTACATCACCCGCTTCGAGGAAAGCACGTTCCGTCCCATCGCTGGATTCGAGGAGGACATCGACGTGACGAGCGGCAGTGTTCAGGGCGTTCGCATCCAGGGCGACAGCATGGCGACATGGCAGGAGAGCCGCCTGTCGCTGCGTACAGCCAACTCACCCGCCGAGGGAAGTTCGCAGTACAACAACGCGGTCACACTCGGCTGGAACAACCGTCTCGCCGGCGAAGATACCACGCGCATGGGACCTCCGGCCGCGTATACCATCACGTTGCCGGATGACCTGCCGGACGACTTCAATCTCGACGAACGGTCTGCGCTCCAGTTCCTGATGATGCCGACGGAAGCGATGCCGGGTCCGCGCGCGGAGCCGAAGGATTCCGCGGCGGCCGCTGATTCGACGTCGCCATCCAGTCGGCAGCGGCCACGGCCGAAGAAGCGCGCTGAGGACGAGCAGCTGCCGCCGGTGGATTTCTCGATCGTGCTGACCGATGCCGCCGGCGTCAGCAGCGCGCTCCCCGTCAGCAGGTACGGCGTGGTTCGCCGCCCGCTCGAGAGCTGGGTCATGATGCGGCGCGATCTCGAGCGCTCGCGCTTCGCGCGCCATTCGGAGATCGTGCTCCAGACGTATTCCCTGCCGCTCACCGACTTCCTCGCGGCGGAGCCCGCACTCGATGTGCGACGCATTCGGAGCATTCGCTTCCTCTTCGACCGCGCCGTCGCTGGAACGATCATCGTCGACGACATCGGCTTCGCAGCGCTGGACCCGGCTTATCTCGATGTCGCGGGCGGTGCGAGATAGGGACAGCCGTGCAGGAAGGGGGATGTGGGGATGCCGGGAGATCTGGCGATGAATCATCGCCTGCCGCTGAATTCCCCCATGCAGGCAGTCACCTGCCGCGCGTCATGGCTGGCTGCTTGCCTGGACGGGGAGTGTGATGGTGGCTATGGCACCGCTGGAATCCTTCCGATTCTCAACTGTAAGAAATCCGCCGTGTCCATCGACGATCTGGCGGGACAGCGCGAGCCCGATGCCGGAACCGCTGCGCTTCGTGGTGAAGAATGGTACGAAAAGGTTGGTCGTGTCGGCGAGGCCCGGGCCTTCATCACGGACCTGGACGGCGACGCGTTCGCTGTTGCCTGACCAGCC
>JAGTUV010000070.1 GCA_018224305.1 Gemmatimonadota bacterium | reverse complement strand
CCGAAATGTGCGGGATCACGGTCAGCCCGAGAATGCGCGACAGTTCGTCCGTCACGGACTTCTCTGCCGCCTCGTCGGGTTCGTGCGCGAGGGTCACCTGCACATGGAGCCGCCCGAGCTTCGCGTCGAGCAACTCACGGTACGCAGCCGCGATCGACCGGATCAGCCGCTGCCGCCGCTTCTCCAGCACCACCAGCACGAAGTTCATGAACATCGGCGACACATGATCGCCCAGAGCCTCGCGCAGCGCGACCTTCTTGCTCGCGACCTCGATCTTCGGCGTCTCGAGGAACGTGCGCACGCGCGGATCCGACTCGAGCAGCGACGTGATGGTGTTCAGCCCCCGCGCGAAGTCGTCATGCGCACCGTGCCTCTCGCCGAGCTCGAACAGCGCCTCGGCATAGCTGCGGGCTACGGTCGAGTCGCGCACCTCAGGCCGCTCCTGCGCCGTTCGCGCTGTCGACCGACTTCAGGTACTCCGTCACCAGGCGCCGGTCCTCCGGCGCGTCCATGCGCTTGCCGACCAGCTTGCCGGCCGCGGCGAGTGCGATATCCACCGCTTCGCGACGGAGCGACTCGATCGCCTTCTGACGGTCTCGCTCGATATCCTGCCGTGCGCGTGTGACCAGCTCTTCCTGTTCGGCCTTCGCGCGCGTCAGCATATCAGTTCGCACACGCTCGGCGGCGTGCTTGCCCTCTGCGATCAGCGACTGCGCCTCCAGCCGCGCGTTCTGCAGCTCCTGACGCTGCTGCTCGAGCAGCTTCTCGGTCTCCTCGCGCTGCCTGCGCGCTTCGTCCAGCGCGTCCTGGATGCGCTGCTCACGTGCGGCCGCATACCCGAGGATCGGCGGGAACGCGAACTTTGCGAGCACTACCGATAGCACGATGAAAATGACGAACGTCCAGAAGGACACGCCCACATTGATGCCGAAAATGCTCGGCTCGGTCCCGGCCGCCGCGATCGCCAGTAGATTCAGATTCATTCCAAGTCCCGTCGTTCAGTATCGACGCGGGCACGAGCCACAGGCCCGTGCCCGCACCGTGTGTTGTCAGACCGTGATCAGCAGTGCGATCACCAGCCCGAACATCGCTGCGCCCTCGATCAGCGCGGCAAGGATGATCGCCGCCGTCTGGATGTTGCCGGCGATCTCCGGCTGACGGGCCATGCTCTCCGTCATGCGCGAGCCGATCAGGCCGATGCCGATGCCGGCACCGATGACCGTCAGGCCGGCACCGATCGCACGACCGACCGCGCGCATGCCGCTCGAAGCCGCGCTCGCAACTTCGGGCGTCAGGCCGCCGAAGCTTTCCTGGATCATGCCCAGAAGAACCATCGTGTAAACTCCGTTCGTTACGGGGTGTGCTGTTGTCTCACTCCATCACAGGGCCGGCGCGTCCCCGTCCGCGCCGCTCCCGTGTCACCGCTTCACGACCGCTCGCGCAGTCCGCGGATCTCGCCGGACACCCGTCCGGCTACGTTACGAGGACAGCGGCGGAGCCCCGCTGCCCAAGGCGTTCCTCGTAGCGGAACGCTGCCATCCATCCTGTGCGGGAGCGGCCGCGATGACTCGCGACGCCCCCGGCCAACTTCAGTGCGCGTGCCTGATCAGGCCGATGAAGACAGCCGACAGCATCGCGAAAATGTACGCCTGAAGGAACGCGACGAAGATCTCCAGCACCATGATCGCGACCGCCATGATCAGCGGGGCCGGTATCACCCACAGCGCATTGGCGCTCACCGCGATCACCATCAGTCCGGTCAGCGCGAGCACTACCGCGTGGCCGGCCGTCATGTTGGCGTACAGACGGATGGTCAGTGCGAACGGCTTCGTCAGCTTACCCAGGAATTCGACCGGCGTCATGATGACGTACATCGGCAGCCGCATCGCCCAGTGCATGCCGTGCGGCGCGTAGAAGATCGTCTCCAGGTAACCCTTCGTTCCCAGCTCCCGCATGCCCGTAACCTCGACGATCACGAACGTGATCAGCGCGAGCGCCATGGTCACCGACAGGTTCCCCGTCGGCGACGCGCCCCAGGGTACCAGGCCCAGCAGGTTGCAGAACAGGATGAAGAAGAAGACCGATACGATGTAGGGCACGAAACGCTCGCCGCCGTGGCCGATGTTCTTCAACGCGATCTCGTCGCGGACGAACAGGACCATGGCCTCGACCACGTTCGCGGCACCCTTCGGCCCGCGCTCCGCACCTGCCTCGCGGCTGCGCTTCGCGTCGCGCGCGGCCAGGATCAACATGAGCGCGACCAGAAAGGCCGCGAACATCATGAACAGCACGTGCTTGGTTATGGAAAAGTCGATCGTCAGCGGCCCGACCTGCACGGGAGCGAACTGCGGCAGAGGGATCACACCAAACGGCGTTGCCCATTCATTGGCGTCGGCCAGGTGGTGCAGAATCATTGACGGTATATCGAACTCGCCACCCTCCTCGGAGGCCGCGGCGCGGATCATCGGCAGTACACTCGGCATCATCTCGTCTGCAAACCCCGTCGCAGAAATAGCGGCTCCATCAGGAGCAGCACGAACACAAAAACCACCAGACTCAGCAGCACCGGCGCCAGCGGCAACACGTCGCTGCGCGACAGCCAGAACGCCACCAGCCCCACCACACCGAATCGCAGAACCAGTCCACCCAGCCACCCGGCCAGGAACCACTCCGTCCGCTCACGCACCGCCACCAGCCCTGCAAATGCGACGAGCTGGAGCACCCACGCAAGGCCGGCCGCGAACCATACGGCTCCCGCCTCCGACGCCGATACCAGCAGCGTCCCCAGGCCCGCGCCGGCCACCACGATCACCAGGCCGACTCCGGCGTATGCGAGCCATGCCTTCATTCCGAGTCCTTCACATCCACGGCCGACGCCCGATTACGCGGCGCGATCACGAGGTGATAGTACATGTAGTAGAACCCCGCGCCTGCGCCCACGAATGCTCCGGCCAGTGTCAGCCACGGCTCCGTATCCAGCCAGCCGTCCAGTCGCATTCCCACGAACGTGAACAGCCCCGTCGCCAGGGCCATGGTCAGCCCGATCCCGAGATATCTCGACGCCGCGGCAGCCTGGGACGGCTCCGTTCGCCGCTGCTGGATCATGCACATCTCCCGTCCGGAAGGGCGACAGCCGACGAAAGCTAATGCTTGTGAAACTTTTCGCAAGCACACCCGCCGACACGCCTCGATCATCCCGGCGACCACTCCACGACACGCACTCACAGGCCGATCCCGCCCCCGCCCGGGACCCGGTCCGGCACGCGATCCGGGACCGTCCGGCACCCGGTCAGGCGCCCTCAACCGCCCGATCCTGGTTCGATCCTGATCCTGTCCGGGCACCCGAGGCGGCCGCCCGGCCGGTTGCCGCCGTTCGTGGCGGGTCTTTATCTTGCGGCTCCCGCCCACCGCAGGCGCCT
>JAGTUV010000069.1 GCA_018224305.1 Gemmatimonadota bacterium | reverse complement strand
GCTCGGCGGGACGCCGCGGATCGACCGGCGGTCGCTCGAATTCCGCGAGTCGCGCACCGATCGCATCCTCCACCCGCTTCGCCATCCACGTCGAGGGTACGTTGTTGGACAGGATACTGAACGCCAGGCGCTCACCATTCGCGGATGTCACGTATCCCGAGAGCGCCGATACGTGATTGATGGTGCCCGTCTTCGCGCGCAGATTGCCCTCCGCGCCCGTCCGGTACATCCGCCTCAGGCCGTCGGACGCGCCCGCCTCCGGCAGCGTCTCCCAGTAGTACGGCCACATCGGCGAGTCGGCCATCAGCGCGAGCACGTCAACGATTCCGCCCGCACTCGAACGGTTCATTATGGACAGCCCGGAGCCGTCGAACACGTCGAGGCCCTCGCTGTCGTAGCCCTCGCTCTCGAGCATGTGCTCGATCGCCCGACGTCCGCCTTCCACGCTGCCCTCGCCGACCGCCACCCGGCCGACCGTCCGCAGCACCTGCTCCGCCATCAGGTTGTGACTTCGCTTGTTGATGATCGACAGAATCTGGAGAATCGGTTCCGACGTGTGTACCGCGAGCACCCGGACCGGCGCCTGAGAGTCCAGCGCAGGTGCGAATACGGAACGGCCCGTGATTGAGGACTCCTCCCCCGTCTGCGCCGCCGCAACGCTGCCGTGTATCGTGATCTCCCGCGTCGTCAGCACCTCCCGGAACGCCGCGGCGGCCAGTCGCGCAGGGTCCGACACCGGGACTGAGCGCAGCACCGGCTGTCCACCCCGCGCGATCTGGCCGCGGACCACGATGGGCCCGTCGTAGGCGATGCGCGACGCCGTGATGCGCGTCGCGCCGCTGGCGGACGTGGTCGCCTGATTCACGATCGCGATGCCATCGCCGCCCGGTACCAGCTGCACTTCCGGACGCCACCCCACTTCCGCGGCGGGTCGGATCTGGAGGCGTGCCACGTTCTCCGCGAAGCTCAGGGCGCCTGCGGACGCCGCATACGACGCATTCATGTAGCTCTGCTGCCAGCCCTCGCCCGCTCCGGATCCCGTGAAGTACGAGCCATCGCCGACGATGTTGCCGCTGACTTCCCGCACGCCCAGCGCCTGAAGTGTATCCGCGAAGGCCTTCCACACACGAAGATGGTCGCCGAAACGGCTGCTGAACGTCGGATCGCCTGTGCCGTACAGCACCAGGTCGCCCTCCAGCACGCCGTCACGGATCGGACCGGTCGCCATCAGGAACGTGTTGTAGCGGTAGTCCGGACCCAGGTAGTAGAGCGCGGCGGCCGTGGTGTAGAGCTTCATATTCGACGCCGGCGCCAACGGGTCCTCGCCGCCGAACGAGAACAGCGTGTCGCCCCGGTCCAGGGATCGCACCATCACGCTCCATACGTCACCCGCCCAGCGCGGTCGCGCGATGATCTCACGCAGATCGCCCGCGAGCGTCGCCCGCATTTCCTCAGCGACCGCAGCCACTTCGGCGCTCGCTGCGCTGGGTCCGCCGCTCTGCCCGGCCGCCGACGCATCCGCCTGCACCACGACCGCCGACAGTGATGGCGGTGCTGCAGGCGCCGAGGTGCCCTGCAGGGTCAGCCAGCCGGCGATCAGTGCGAATGGTAGCAGTGCCTTCATTTCCGTCCCGTGCTTCGAGTATCGGTGTTCTGCGCGCCGCAGCTTCTTGTGGTGTCAGCCTTTAACTATCGTGCAGGTGCAAGAGCAGGGCCAGTTTCCACCCTCTGCGCAGGGGCGAGCATAACACTTGCAATCACTGGTTGCTCGCTACACTATTCGGCGCGAGACGACGTCAAGGCAAGATACTTTTTCCGAGGTCCCGAGCGCCTTTGTCCCGACAGGGAAGGGCGCTCTTGCGTTTGCGTGTGTCTGGCGCCTCGAACCAAACCTCAGTGTGGAGTCCCACGAATGAGTGAATCACTCCGTGTCCTGATCGCGGACGACGAGTCGCTGCACAACCTCGCTCTCGCCGGTCAGCTGGAGACGCTCGGCCATCAGGTGGTGGCCACCGCCGCGAATGGCAGGGAGGCCGTTGAGCTCGCTCGCGAGACACGTCCGGATCTCGCATTTCTCGATATTCGCATGCCCACGATGACGGGACCCGAGGCCGCGCACGAGATTGCGGCCGACCGTCCGATCCCGATGATCATCCTGTCTGCCTACAGCGATGCGCGCACGGTCGATGAGGCCATCAAGGCCCCCATCTTCCACTATCTCGTGAAGCCCGTCGACCCCGATGATCTCGCACCGGCAATCGCGGTTGCACGCGCACGCTTCGACGAATGGCTCGATGCCCGCCGCCAGCGCGACATGCTCGAGCTCCGGCTCGAGGAGCGCAAGATCATCGAGCGCGCGAAGGGTCTCCTCATGGAGTCGCGCCGGCTCAGCGAGCGCGATGCATATCGCTTCCTTCAGAAGACCAGTCAGGACAAGAATACCCCGATGGTCGACCTTGCACGCAAGATCCTCCTCGCCGCTCCGCTGCTGCAGAAGGAGTGAGTCTTCCGCAGAGACGACTGCACGTCACGATCACAAGACAGATGATTGGCGCCAGCGATGACCGCTGAGACTCAGACCCGCCGGCCGCTTCGACCGGACAACGCCGTGGAGGCAGAGCTTCCGACGCCGCCCACGGACAAGCGGCTGAGTACCATCCTCGTCGTCGATGATGAGCCGCTCGCACGGCAGATGTTCTCGGACCTGCTCGAGGCGCAGGGTTTCCGGGTCGTGACGGTGGCGCGTGGCGAGGAGGCCTTCGGCTTCCTCGGCGAGGTCGACCTGGTCCTGCTCGACGCCATGCTCCCCGGGCGCGACGGCTGGGCCATCTGCCGCGAGATCAAGGATCGTCATGATGCCATGATGCCCATCATCATGGTGACTGCGCGCACCGCTACCGATGATGTCGTCCGCACGTTCGCCGCCGGCGCCGACGACTACGTCGCAAAACCGTTCCACGTCGCCGAGCTGACCGCCCGCATCGAGTCGCGACTCCGTGTCCACCGCGCCGAGGTCGCACTCAAGCGCGCCAATAATCAGCTGCGTGACCTCGCGGACCAGAACTACGAGCTGTACGAACGCGCGCGCGCCGACGCGGAGGAGCGAGCACTGCTGCTCAAGGAACTCGACCACCGCGTTCGCAACAACCTGTCGGTGATCATGGGCCTGCTCAGCATGGAGCGGAACCGACGGCCCCCCCGGCCGTCGGACGAAGCGCTCTCCAGTCTCGAGCACCGGCTCCGCTCGTTCCTGCTCGTCCACGATGCGCTCCGTCGCCAGAACTACCGCGGCGTGCCCGCACGCGAGATCGTCGAAAAGCTCTCTCAGCGCCTGCGCACCGCGTGGGACCCCGATCGCCGTGTCGATGTCGTGATCGAGGGAGACGTCGGCAGCCTCAACGAGCGCCGCGGCTTCGCGCTCGCCCTGGCTCTCAATGAACTCATCACCAACGCGTTCCGTCACGGGTTCCGCGACCACGGTCACGGCCGCCTCGTCATCCGCCTCGAGAAGGTGGATGATCGAGCGTCCGTTCAGGTCTCCGACGACGGCATTGGCTCCGCGTTCGCCGAACAGTCCGGCAGGGTCATTGGCAGCGGCCGCTCCATCGTGAATGCCCTGGTCAAGGATGAGCTCGATGGCGCCGTCCGCTTCGACGCGTCCGAGAGAGGGACGACGGTGACGATCGAGTTCCCCGTCGATTGAACGTGGACTGGATTGGTTGTGGGAGTGGGAGTGGGAGAGTTAAAGGGTGGGGGTGAGGGAGTGGGAGTGGGAGGGCGTGGGATTCCTCACCCACCCACTCCCATTCCCTCTCCCTCTAACTCCCCCCCTCCCAATCCCACTCCCAAGTTCGTTTTCAGTAACTCAGGTACCGCTCGATCTCCCAGTCATGCACCTGTGCGATGTAGTCCTGCCACTCGGTTTCCTTCGCGGTTACGAAGTGCCGGAACACGTGCTCGCCCAGTGTGTCGCGAACGAAGCTGCTGCGCTTCAGCAGTGTGATCGCCTCCCCCAGATCGCGCGGCAGCTCCTGAATCTTGTAACGTCGCCGCTCCCTTACGCTCAGCTTCCAGATGTTCTTGTCGATCGGCTCCGGCGGCTCCGCCTTCCGCCTCACCCCATCCAGGCCGGCTCCGAGCTGGATCGCCAGCGCCAGGTACGGGTTCGCCGACGGGTCCGGCATGCGCAGCTCCAGACGCGTGCCCTTCTCGCGGCGTGCCGGCACCCGCACCATCGGGGAGCGGTTATGGTGTGACCACGCCACGTTGACCGGTGCCTCGTATCCGGCGACCAGCCGCTTGTAGCTGTTGACCAGCGGATTGGTCAAGGCACACATCGCGCGCGCATGCCGCAGCAGTCCCGCCGCGTACGACCGCATCACCTTCGACATGCCATCCGCATCCGACTCGTCGTAGAACGCGTTCTCGCCATCACGGAACAGCGACTGGTGCGTGTGCATCCCCGAGCCGTTCTGGCCGAAGATCGGCTTGGGCATGAACGTCGCATGCAGGCCGTGCTGAAAGGCCACGTTGCGCACGACGAACTTGAAGGTCGCCAGATGGTCCGCTGTCGCCAGTGCATCCGCATAGCGGAAATCGATCTCGTGCTGCCCCGGTGCGACCTCGTGATGCGCCGCCTCCACCTCGAAGCCCATCAGCTCCAGCATGTTCACAATGTCGCGCCGCGCGACCTCCCCCAGGTCCACCGGGCCCAGGTCGAAGTAGCCCCCGGAATCATGCGTCTCTCGCGTCGGCGTGCCGTCCGGCGATCGCTGGAACAGGAAGAACTCCGCCTCCACGCCGGCCATCATCTCATAGCCCAGCTTGTGCGCGGCCTCGACCTGCCGCATCAGCACGCGACGCGGGTCGCCCTCGAACGCCGTCCCATCCGCCCGGTGCACATCACAGATCAGGCGTGCGACCCGGTTCTCCGCGTCGCTCCACGGCAGCACCACGAAACTCGTCAGGTCCGGTCGCAGCACCATGTCCGATTCTTCCACCCGCACGAACCCTTCGATCGACGAACCGTCGAACATGATGTCTCCGTCCAGCGCCTTCTCGAACTGGCTCCGTGGCACCTCCACACTCTTCAGGACCCCCATCACATCCATGAACTGAAGGCGCAGGAACCGCACGTTGTACTCACCCAGCAGCCGCAGCAGCTCCGGCCGCTGCAACCGCCCGAATCCGCCAAAGCGCTGGTCGCCGGCCGGCCGCCGGATCCGGTGCTCCGGTACCGCCGCCCGCGGCGCGGTCGGTCCGGTCCTCTTCCCGTGCGTGGTGCTCATGTTCTTTCACCCCTCGGGGTTATACGAATCCGCGCCGGCCACCGCCGGT
>JAGTUV010000068.1 GCA_018224305.1 Gemmatimonadota bacterium | reverse complement strand
GGTTGCGGAGCCGGCCCCGGCTCCGCCAGCGCAGCCGTCACCGGCGCCGGAGACCGCTACGCCAACGCAGACGCACCGGATCCAGTCCGGCGAGACGCTGAGTCACCTCGCGCGTCGCTACGGCATCACGGTGGGCGACATCGAGCGGGCGAACCCGGGCCTCAACGCGCGTCGCATTCAGGTCGGTCAGGTGGTGCGGATCCCGACAGCCGGCGGAACCTCGGCAGCCACGCCCGCGACGCCACAGGCGGCTCCCGCGCAGGACCCGCCGGCCGCGACACCAGCTGCGCGCAGTCACACGATCCGGAGTGGTGACACGCTCGATGGAATCTCGAAGCAGTACGGCACGACCGTGAGTGCACTGCAGCAGGCGAACCCCGGGCTGAATGCGCGCCGTCTGATCCCGGGCAACACGATCCGCATACCGTAGTCGCCGGGGTCAGTCGGCCAGCAACCGCCGGGCGGAGACGAACATCTCGGCGAGTTGACGCTCGATCGGCGCATCACCGGTGAGGTCGTTGATGTTCACGCCGCCATTACCGAGCGCGGAATGAATGATCGTGGAACCGCCGAGCGAAAACGCGACATGGCTCACGCGCGCACCCGATTCCGCGAAGAACAGCAGGTCACCCGGTCGCAGCTCGCCGAAGTCGAGGTCGAGAGCGACGCCGGTGCCGGCGCGAGCCTGAAGGTCCGAATCGCGCGGGAGCGCGATCCCGTGCATCCACAGGACCGCCTGGGTGAGGCCGGAACAGTCGACGCCGTTGAGCGTGACGCCGCCCCACAGATACGGCGCCCCCTGCCACCTGCGCGCGGTGCGCGCGACGCTCTCGCCGCGGTGAGGGAACCAGTCGCCTAGCCGGTCGATGTCGACGACATCGCCGTTGGCGACATCGCCGCTGCGGCCGTCCGGCAGATGGTATGCGCCGGAGTGCCGTGAGAGGCGGGCGCCCCACGGCAGTCGTGCGAGGATGCGGCTGTCGGTATCGACGAGCTCGGCCCCGAGTGACACCACCGATTCGCCGGCGCTGCCGCGCTCCCAGGCGAAGGCCCAGTCATCATCGCCGACCTGGAGGTAACCGCCGTGGACCCAGCCGATGTAGCCGTCCTCGCCGCGAATGCGGGACCACTCGAACGCGTGCGACAGGATCTCCACCCGCATGCCGAGCACGAGCTGCGAGATCTGCGGCGCAGGCAGGCGCGGCTCGGCGTAGACCGGAGCCACTGCAGAGCGAATGAGAGCGTGTCGTGAAGCGCCGAGCGCAGCATCGGGCAGACGCAGTACCTCGTCGATCGCCGCGAATCCCTGATCCCGCAGCTTCGTGAGCAGCGCATCCACTGCATGCGGGTTCGTGGACTGACCTCTCAGCACGATCCGGGTGCCGCTCGTTTCCGCTGCCACATCGAACACACCGGAGCGGAAGTCCGGGACGAACTCTGCGCGGACGGCTTCAATCGCGCGGTCGATCGTATCCGTTGCGCCGGCGCTGGCAGCCGCAGGTTTCATCCGGCGTTTGCGTTGGTCCGCTGTCGATCCGCATCCGTCGGTGCGCCGTCTACAGGGGACGCGCCGTGCTGCTGCAGCGCGCGCTCACGCACGATCCGGAGCCTGCGTCGCAGTTCGAACTCCGACATGGTGCGGAGCGTGCGCTCGGCTGTCGCGGCCGTCTGCCAGCGCACTTCCGGTGTCGGCAGCACCGCGCCATCCGGCCCCTCGAACACGAGGTACCAGCGTGTGTGGTGGCGCGGCGACTCCTCTTCGCGCGCGCCAGCGGACCAACGCGTGCCGTGGTCATCCGTGAATGTCTTCATTGCATGCCTTCCTGGCTGTCTGATGATCGGTCGAGCAGCTCCTGAAGCGCCGCGTCGTCCATGTTCTCGAGTTCGCGCATGGCCGCGTCCTGCGCGACGGCCTGCAGCGGTGCCTGCCGCACCGTGAGCCCGGAGGCCGTGGGCGGCACGAAAAGGGCCACACTGGCACCCCAGGACTCACGGCCCAGTACGACATCCCACAGCGTGCCACGGCTGTCCTGAAACCGTCTCATACCCGCCTCACCCTTGCGCGGCGGGCCGGGAAGCCGCAGCGTTGCAAGCCATATCCGCCGATTCAGGAGAGTTGCAGGACATGTACGACTCGCTGACCGACCGCCTCGAAGAAGGCATTCTGCAGATCGTCGCGTTTCTCCCGCGTCTGGCGGCGGCGCTGGGCATCCTCATGGTCGGCCTCGCCATCGCCAAGATGGTGGAGCGAGGCACCGACCTGGCCCTGCACCGCATCGGATTCGATCGCTGGATGCAGGAAGGCGGCGTCACCGAGGCGCTGGAGCGGGCAGGCACCACGCTGGATCCGTCCTCCGTAATCGCAAAGCTGGTCTTCTGGACGATGATGCTCCTCGTCATCCTGCTCTCCGCCAATGCGCTCGGCATCACGGCCGTGAGCGTGCTGTTCGCGGAGCTGCTGGCGTACGTGCCGAACGTCATTGCTGCCGTCATGGTCCTCGTGCTCGGCATCCTGCTGGGCGAATTCATCAAGGACCTCGTGCTCGCTTCCGCTGGCGGCCTGCAGGGCGGCTTCAACCTCGCACGTGCAGCGAAGGCGGCGATCATCCTGCTCGCGATGTTCATGGCGCTCGACCAGCTCAGCATCGCGCAGGACATCGTACTCGTCTTCTTCATCGCCGTCGTCGGCGCGGCCGCACTGGCGGGCGGTATCGCATTCGGTCTGGGCGGCCGCGAGATCGCAGCCCAGATCTCGCGCGAATGGTACGAACGCCACCGTGCGGCTTCGCGCCCCCGGCCGCGCAGCGAGACACCGCGCCTGCCGCCGACGACGCCGCCGGCCTCGACGCCACCACCGAACGACATCCGCGAGTAGTCCGTCACTCTCCCCCAGCGGACGCGAACAGCGACGCCTTCGTCGGGGCTCCGCTCAGAGGCCCATGATGTTGTAACCGGCGTCGACGTACATGATCTCTCCGGTCACGCCGCCGCCGAGATCGCTGCACAGGAACAGCGCGGCATTGCCGACATCGGCCTGCGTCACGTTGCGACGCAGCGGCGTCTTCTCCTCGACAGTGCTCAGTATGGTCTTGAAGCCGCGGATCCCGGACGCAGCGAGGGTCTTGATCGGTCCGGCGCTGACGGCATTGACGCGTATGCCATCGGGGCCGAGGTCGGCCGCGAGATAGCGGACGCTCGCCTCGAGGGCGGCTTTGGCCACGCCCATGACGTTGTAGTTCTGCACCACCTTCTCGCTACCGTAGTAGGACATGGTGATAATGTTGCCGCGTCGCGCGGCCAGCAGCGGCGCCGCGTGCCGGGCGAGCAGCACGAGCGAGAACACGCTGACATCGTGCGCGAGCAGGAAGCCGGCACGGGAAGTGTCGATGAAGCGGCCATCGAGGTCCTCGCGGTTTGCGAAGCCGATGGCGTGTACGAGCACATCGATGCCGTCCCACTTCGCGCGCACCTGCTCGAAGCACGCCTCGACTTCCTCGTCGTTCGTGACGTCGCAGCGGATGAGATCGGCGCCGACGACCTCCGCGAGCGGGCGTACGCGCTTCTCGAGGGCCTCACCGGCATAGGTGAAGATGAAGCTGGCGCCGTGCTCATGCATCGCCTGCGCGATGCCCCATGCAATACTGCGCTCGTTCGCAACGCCGAAAACGAGGACGCGCTTGCCCTCAAACAGACGCGTAGGCGTCATGAATGCTTCTCCTGTTGACGGTGAGGCAGGTCACTCGAAGATGTCGTATGCCCCGGCAAGATCCTTCTTCGAGAAGACGCGGAACGCGACGAGCGTGGTCGTCCTCTCCAAACCCTCGACCTTCGCCAGCTTCTCGGTGACCACGTCCGCGATCTTCTCCCATTCCGGGACGCGGATGATCGCCACGAGGTCCCAGTCGCCGGATACGGAATACACCTCGGCAATGCCCTCGATGTCTGCAACCGCGCGCGCTGCGGTCGAAACGTGCTCGCGCTGAGCTCGGATCAGAACTACACCGGCGACCATTCCCGTCCTCCATGGCTCGAATATCGAGTGGACTGCGGCGAAGGTACGCGCAGCCTCGACGGTGCCGCAAGCGGAGATCGGCGTGCGCCCCGTCTGCGCCATGCGTCACGCATGCGCACCGGCGCGCGGCGGCGCACTTGCGGCACTGGGCTCCGCCCGGGATCTTCCGCCGCCATGAATACACGGGATGCGACAACGCGGGCGGGAACACCTGCCCGCGCCCACGCCGCGCTCCTCCTCATGGTGCTGATCTGGGGGCTCAACTTCCCCATCGCAAAGGCAGCACTGTCCGAGCTGGATCCACTCGCATTCAACGCCCTCCGCTTTCCACTCGCGGCTCTCGTCGTTCTCATCGCAATGCGCAATCGCGGCGGCTTCCTGTGGCCAGCGCGGGGCGATCGCCTGCGTACCTTCGTTCTGGGCGTGCTCGGCAACGTCTTCTACCAGCAGTTCTTTATCTTCGGACTCGCTCTCACGCGTGCCGGTACGGCCAGCCTGCTGCTCGCGGCAACGCCCATCATCACGGCCCTGCTCTCCGCAGCCGTCGGCCACGAGCGGGTCGGCAGACGAACGTGGACCGGTGTCATCGCCACGTTCATCGGCATCTCGCTCGTCGTGGCGTTCGGCGGCGCTGCCAGCGCGGAGGGCGCCAGTCTGCTGGGCGACCTGCTGATGATCGGCGCCTCGATCTCATGGGCCGTGTACACCGTGGGCAGCCGCGACCTCATCGAGCGCTATGGCTCCGTACAGTTCACGGCCTGGACGCTGTGGACCGGGGCGATCCTGCTCTCTCTGATCGGTCTGCCGTCCGTACTGCGCACCGACCTGGCGGCGATCTCCGCCGGCGCCTGGTTCGGCGTCGTGTACGCAGGGGCACTGAGCATCGGGATCGCCTACCTGATCTGGTACTATGGCGTGCGGCAGATCGGCAACACGCGCACCGCAGTCTACGCCAACCTCATCCCTGTGGTCGCGTTGACCGCGGCGTGGCTTCAGCTGGGCGAAGTGCCGACCGGCGGCCAGCTGCTGGGGGCGGGCGTGATCCTGGGCGGGCTGACGCTGGCGCAGGTACGGGTGAACCGCCCTCCGCGGGGCTAGAGCACTGAACTCGGAGTCGTCGAACCCCGGTGGTGCCGTCACGCGCCCTGCACCGAACGGCATCGCCAGTGTGTAAAAATGGAGATCGGGGGATCTGGGGAGATTTCGAGATTCGGCATGAACCACTGCCGGGTGATATCCGTCGATCTCCAATATCTCCCAAATCCCCTTCTCTCCTTTCCTCCACAGTGCGAATCGAAACGAACATTGGGGAGGGTCGTGCTGTACTACGGCGGCCGGCATCCAGGAACTACGGGGAGTTCGTCGAGCTTCTGCTTGCGGGTGCCTTTGCGCGAGGCCTACCTTTCGCACACGGCGTGCGTGCCCGCACGGAAGGCCCGCCGCCACCATACGAGGATACAGACATTGATGATGAAGCTCAGACCTGCATTCTGCATCATGGCGGCGCTGGCCGCGACCACTTCGGCGCGGCCGGCGGCCGCACAGAGCATCGATTCACCGTACCGCTTCCTGGATCACAGCCAGTTCGGCAGTGTCTGGGGCGGCTATGCAGCGCCATCGGACGGGCGCATAGGCAACGGCCCCCAGGCGGGCCCGATATTCGGCATCGCGTGGGCTCTGCGCGTCTCGGGACCCTTCGCGCTGAACGTCGACGCCGGCTACATGCCGTCGACCCGCACGGTGCGCGACACCGCATACAACGCCGCCGAGTCGATGTACGAGTCCCTGGGTGAGGCTGACATCAAGCTGCTCACCGTCATGGGCAACCTCCGCTTCAATTTCACCGGCGCGCGTACGTGGAATGCCATGCAGCCGTTCTTCATCGCCGGCGCCGGCGTGGCGGTGAATCTGGCCGGCGGGTCATCGATCGAGGCGGACCTCCCGTCGAACGCACGATTCAGCTTCGGCACGAGTTTCGCCGGTCAGCTCGGTGTCGGCGCTGACTGGTACCCATCGTCGCGCGTGTCCGTCCGCGTGGATGCCCGCGACATGTTCTGGAAGCTGCCCGTGCCCGAGGCGTTTCTCCTGACGGAGAACGGGGCGGGCCTCTCACGTTCGGATTGGGAGCAGAACTTCGCGCTGGCGGCGGGCTTGTCGATTCACTTCTGAGCCGGAGGTACGCATGGCCGAGGACTACGAGGACATCTACGACATCGAGTCGATGACGGACGAGGAAGTTCGGACGCTCGTGCGTGAGAGGCTGGAAGATCATTCGAGCCTCGACGCGGACCGTGTCAACCTGTCGGTTTCCGGCGGCCGTGTGACCGTGCGCGGAAGGGTCGGTACGGATGCCGAGGCGAAGATTATCGAGCACGTGCTGGCCGACGGCATCGGTGTCGAAGTCGTCAACGAACTGGTCGTGGACGAACTCGTGCGCCAGCAGCAGCCCGGCGCCGCGGACGAGGCGAACGCCCAGGTCTATTTGCAGGGCCAGGGTCATGGCGGCGCCGACCGCACCGAGGACTCGGCCGAGCACCTGCTCCGTGATACTGCGGCCGAGCAGTATGGCACCGACGACATGGGCGAGGCGATCGAGCGCGGTCACAGCTACAACCCGCCGGACACGCCGGCCGGGTGACGGGCGCTGAGACCTCCGGCCCACCCGTCGGCGCTGATACCTCCGGCCCGCGCATCGGCGCCAGCGGGCGCGCCTGTGCGATTCCGGCCGCCTGATTCCTTCCCGGGACTACGGGACCGGTTCCGTGCCCGTCTGCCCATCCTTTGCGCTGCACTCATCGCATTTGCGTCGTGTGCGCGCGCAGATGAGCTGATCCTCGCATCCACGACATCGACCGTCGATTCCGGACTGCTGGATGAACTGATCCCCGCGTTCGCGGACGATCACGCCAGCACGCGCGTCAAGGTGATCGGCGTGGGGAGCGGCGAAGCGATGGCGCTCGGGCGCCGGGGCGACGCGGACATACTGCTGGTGCATTCGCCGGTGGACGAGGCGGCGTTCATGGCCGCAGGTCATGGCGGGCGACGCCTGCCGGTGATGTCGAACGACTATGTCATCGCGGGGCCGCCCGATGATCCTGCAGGCATCCGTGGGGCGGGTACGGCTGCGCTGGCGCTTGCACGGATCGCGGCGCGCGACGCACCCTTCGTGTCGCGCGGCGACAGTTCGGGCACGCATCGCAAGGAAATGGCGCTGTGGGCCGCGGCCGGCCCGCGACCGCGCGGATACACGGAAGTCGGTCAGGGGATGGGCGAGGCCCTCACCATCGCATCGGAGCGAGGCGCGTACATACTGAGTGACCGTGGAACGTACCTGGCGCTGTCGCACAACCTGCGACTCGAGGTGCTCGTGGAGGGGGACCCGCTGCTCGAGAATCCGTACAGTGTCATAACGGTGCGCGGGGCGCGCCATGCGGCCGCGGCCGACACCTTCGCGGACTGGCTCGTGTCGCCGCGCGCCGCTGAGCTCATCCGCGCCTTCGGGATCGAACGCTTCGGCGAGCCGTTGTTCCATCCGTCCGGATCCCTACGCTGACGCATGGACCTCTTCATCGAGAGCCTGCGCGAGGCCGTGCGGCTATTGCTGCGTGGAGATCGCTACGTCCTCGAGGTGGTGCTGCTGTCGCTGCGCGTATCGGGCACCGCGGTGCTGCTCGGTGTGGCGCTCGGCCTGCCCGTCGGCATTGCGGTCGGCCTGCGCCAGTTCCGCGGTCGCGGACTCGTCATCGCGCTCATTCATACAGGGTTCGCGCTTCCACCCGTCGTCGTCGGCCTGTTCGTATACATGATGCTGTCACGCGCGGGGCCCGCGGGTCAGCTCGAGATGTTGTTCACGCCGGCGGCGATGGTGGTTGCGCAGGCAGTGCTGGCAGCGCCGTACGTCGCAGGCATCAGCCTGGCGGCGGTGCAGGCGGTGCCGGGCGACATCCGGCTTCAGGCGAGCGCGCTGGGGGCTTCCCCGCTGCTCGCTCTCTGGATGCACCTGCGCGAGGCGCGCCTCGGCATTGGGGCAGCCGTGGTGGCCGGATTCGGCGCCGTGATATCGGAGGTGGGTGCCGTCATGATGGTCGGCGGCAACATCGCGGGCGAGACGCGGGTCATGACGACGGCGATCGTGCTGGAGACGCGGCGCGGCAACTTCGCCACGGCCTTCGCCATGGGGCTGATCCTGCTGGCGCTCGCCTTCGCCGTCAACGCCGCACTGACCCGTGCACAGCAGGGCCGCACACTGGCCGCGGAGCGAAGGACGTGGTGACATCCCCGGCGCCGCTGCTGGAGGCGGAGGGCATCGTGCGCCGCTACGGTGAGCGTACCGTGCTGGATGTCGATCATCTGGTGGTCGAACGCGGCGAAGTGCTGGCGATCGTCGGGCCCAACGGTGCGGGCAAGTCCACGGTGTTTCGCATCCTGCTCCTGCTCGAGCGGCCCGATGCGGGCGAGATCCGTCTCGATGGGAGGGTGGTACGGCCGGGCGATGCGCGTGCGCGGGGTCGGCTGGCGGGTGTGTTTCAGCGGCCCGCCCTCTTCACGGGCACAGTCCGTGACAACGTTGCGTTCGGCCTGCGCGCCACCGGAGTGGGCGGCGCTGCGCGGACGGAGCGCGTGGACGCCGCGCTCGACTGGCTGGACCTGAGCGCGCTCGCGGGCCGACCGGTGCATACGCTGTCGGGCGGGGAAGCACAGCGAGTGGCGCTGGCGCGCGCACTGGTGATCGAGCCGCAGATCCTGCTGCTGGACGAGCCCACATCGAGCCTCGACGTGTCCGTGCGGCGCCGGTTCCGGCAGGACCTGGAGCGGGTGGCACGGCAGCGCGCGGGCAGCGTGGTGCTGGTCACGCACGATGCGCTCGAGGCGTTCGGCCTGGCCGATCGCATCGTCGTCATGGACGAAGGACGCATCGCGCAGGTGGCGACACCGGACGAGATCATGCTGCGGCCGGGCACGCCGTTCGTGGCTGAGCTGACGGGCGCGGAATTGCTGTTGCAGGGCACGATCGAGGCGCTGGACGACGGCCTGGCAGCCGTCAGGATCTCGCCGGATGTGGTATTATGGGCGGCAGTTCGTGACGCGCGCGCGCTGACGGCCGGGGCCGCGGCGGTCGCGGCATACCGCCCGGAAGACATAGTGCTCGCGGCCGCAGCCGGCGCAGCCGCGACGAGCGCGATCAACCGCCTGGCGGCCCGGGTGGAGGCGATAGTACCGGTGGGCGCGCTGACGCGCGTGCGCATTCGCACGGCGGATGGCATTGTACTGACCGCGCTGCTGACGCGTCGCAGCGTGGATGCGCTGAGCATTTCGGCCGGCAGCGCAGTGACGGCTCACATGAAGGCGACCGCGCTCCACGCATGGGCGCGTGAAACACATCGACTCTGACAGGAGCGGACCATGAACGTCGTCGCAGGTCGCAGCATGACGGATCGTATGATCGGCGCAGCGAAGCTGGACATCGACGTCTACGAGGAAGTCGAAGCGGACACGACCGCGACCAGTCAGGCGGCGGGGGTCGTGGCCATCGTGGCGCTGTGCTCGGCGATCGGCGGTATCGGCGGCGGCGCCCAGGGCGTATTCGGCGGTCTCATCGCGGCATTCGTCGGCTGGCTGCTGTGGGCCGGCATCACGTACCTGATCGGGGACAAGCTGCTCGGCGGCACCGCGACATGGGGCGAACTGCTGCGCACGCTCGGCTTCGCGCAGGCGCCCGGCGTGCTGTTCCTGCTCGGCATCGTGCCGCTGCTCGGGTGGCTCATCTCGCTCGTCGTCGGCCTGTGGATCCTCGTCACCGGCGTAGTGGCGATCCGGCAGGCCCTCGACTTCGGCACGGGCCGCGCGATCCTTACCGCGCTGCTGGGCTTCGTCCCGTACGCGATACTCGGCGCGCTGCTGAGGATGTGAGATGCAGGACGTCCGTCACGACGAGCAGCCGACGTGGATCGCGCTGAACGGCGTGCGGCGCATTGTGCTCTCGTGCTCGCCCCATGACACGGCCGCTCTCGTCATGGGGCACCTGCTCGCGGAAGGCTGGATCCGCGGCGTCGCAGACGTGCACTCGCTGTCCGTCGACGAACACGGCGAGGACGGGCGTACGGGAGTGTCCGCGCAGATCGACCCCGCGCACCTGGACGCGGTGGAGCTCGTCCGCCGCCATCAGACGCTGCACGGCTGCGGACTGCGCCATGCGCTCGACTGCGATCCGTTCAGCATCTTGCCCGTGCAGCCCACGGCGTTGCCGATCGATCCGGTGCCGCTGCTGCGCTCACTCTTCGCCGCGTCCGACGAGCGGGCCCCCGGGGGCGGCGTCCATGCCGCGGCGCTGTCGGACGGCGCAGCGCTTTCCGCCGTCGCCACGGACGTGGCACGACACTGCGCGGTCGACCGGTCCATCGGACTGGGTATCGCCGCGCACGGCGACCTCTCCGCGCTCGGTCTCGTGTGCACAGCGCGCATCAGCGGCGCGATGGCGCTCAAGGCGGTGCGCGCGCAGATCGGCTGGATAGCCAGCCGCAGCATCGCCACGTCGCTCGCACGCGACATCGCCGATGCACACGGACTCCTCCTGCTCGAGCGCGCCGGACGGCCTCTGCCCGACACATGAATTCCAGGCGCGCGGGCGGGAAGGTGCTGGGGGTGATCATTGCCGGGGGTACGAGTTCCCGCTTCGGCAGTCCGAAGGCACTCGCTCGAGTCGGCGGCATCCGGGTCATCGACCGCCTCGCGGAGGCCCTGCGTGCGGCATGCGATGATGTCGTTGCCATCATCAACGATGCCGGCCTCGCCCATACCTCGGGGCTGCCTCACCGCGCGGACATGCTGCACGGAGCAGGCGCGCTCGCCGGTGTACACGCCGCCCTGCTATGGGCGCGGGAGCGCGACTGCTCCGGCGTGGTGGCAGCCGGGTCCGACATGCCGTTCCTGCCCGTGTCGCTTCTCGGCGAACTCGTCACGCGCAGCGCGGCGGGTCATGACATT
The DNA here is from genome assembly GCA_018224305.1 of Gemmatimonadota bacterium. Taxonomy (GTDB): domain Bacteria; phylum Gemmatimonadota; class Gemmatimonadetes; order Longimicrobiales; family RSA9; genus SH-MAG3. Next base: position 12,522 of record JAGTUV010000068.1, on the reverse strand, counting down.
GTCATTCCCGCGAGCGACGGCCCCCGTGGAGTCGAACCGCTCTGTGCGTTCTACGGCGTGGCGTGCATCGCAGCGATAGAGGATGCCATCACACGGGGCGACACGCGCATGATCGGTTTCCACCAGCACGTGGCTGTCCATCGCATCCCGCTGGACGACGTCCGTGCGTTCGGCGACCCTGCGGTCATGTTCATGAATCTGAACACGCCCGCCGACCATGAAGCGGCCGAGCAGATCGTACGGGAGGTGCCGTGAGGGAAGCCGACTGGCTGGACATCGACGCGGCCCTCCGCATCATGCTGGACGCAGTGGAACCGCATGGCACGGAGACAACGACTCTCGATGATGCGCACGGCCGCACGCTCGCGCTGCCGGTCGTATCGCCCATCGACCAGCCGCCGTGGGACAACAGCGCGATGGACGGGTTCGCGGTCGTATCGGGCGATGTGCACGGTGCAACGGAGGATTCACCGGTGATCCTCCGCGTGATCGAAGACATTCCTGCGGGCGCGCGGCCGCAGCACGCACTGAAGCGGGGAGAGGCGAGCCGCATCATGACGGGCGCGCCGGTACCGGTGGGTGCGGACGGCGTCATCCGCATCGAGCACACGCAACCCGGCGATGAGGGGCACATCGCCATAATCCGCGATGCCGATGCCGGGCGCAACATACGGTTGCGCGGCGAGGACATACGAGCGGGCGAGACCGTGCTGGAGCGGGGCCGGCTGCTGCGCGCGGGCGAGGTGGGCGTACTCGCGATGGTCGGCTGCACCGAACCGGTGGTCTATCGTCGCCCGCGCGTCGCACTGCTGGCCACCGGTGACGAGCTCGTGGAACCGGAACGCATCGAGGACGTGATTGCGGCGACGCACATCATCAATTCCAACACGCCCGCGCTCGCCGCAGGCCTGCGAGCGACGGACTGTGTTCCGGTGCCGCTCGGCATCGCACGCGACGATCTGGATGATCTGCGCACGCGGCTGGAGGGCGCGCGAGATGCCGACGCGCTGATCACCACAGCCGGCGCGAGCGTGGGCGATCACGACGTCGTGAAGCAGGCGCTCGAAGACCTGGGCTGCGCGACACTCTTCTGGCGGGTCAGGATCCGGCCCGGCAGTCCGTTCTCGTTCGGCCTGCTGCGCCGGACGGACGGTCGTGCGATCCCCGTGTTCGGCCTGCCGGGCAATCCCGTCTCGGCGCTCGTCACGTTCGAGATCCTCGTACGGCCCGTGCTGCGAAAGATGCTCGGACGCACGCGGCTCTATCCGGTCGTGGAACGTGTTAATACCGGTGAGGACGTTCGGTCGCCGGCCGGTCTGGTGCGCTTCCTTCGAGTGACGCTGCGCGACAGCGGGGACGGGACCCGCCGGGCCTACTTGACGGGACCGCAGGGATCGGGGATCCTCACATCGGTCGCCGCCGCGGATGCGCTGCTGATCGTGCCGCTCGATGTCGATCACGTGCCTGAAGACACCGTAGTTCGTATTGTCAGGCTGCGCGCGGGAGATGACGCGCAGGAGCACTTCGATCTGAGTTGACGAGTCGCCCGGCATGCGGGCGCAACAGGAGATCAGATGTCCGCCAATGGCTTCATACCCGAACGGCATCAGCCGCCGCTGCCCCTGGACCGTTTCATCGTGCGGGACGCGCCCGATGAGGAGGCCGTGCCGATGGATGTCGTGTTCGTCGGCGGCGGCCCGGCCGGTCTCGCCGGTGCGATAGAACTGGCGAAGCTGGTCAGGGCCGACAACGAGAATGGCAACGGTATCGGCGACATCGAGATCGCCGTGCTCGAGAAGGCGGCGGGCATGGGCGAGCACACGCTGTCCGGCGCCGTCATCAGTCCGGGACCGTTCCTTACGCTGTTCCCCGACCTCGACGTCAGGGATCTGCCGTTCCGTGCGCCGGTCGGCGAGGAACGCGTGTACATGCTGCGCAAAGGCAGCGCGATCCGTATTCCGACGCCGCCCACCATGAAGAACCACGGCAACTACATCGCATCGCTGTGCGAAGTCGTGCGCTGGATGGGTGAGCAGGCGGAAGCAGTCGGCGTCAACGTGTTTACGGGCTTTCCCGCGGAGTCCCTGCTGGTGGATGGCTCCAGCGTCATCGGCGTGCGAACGACGCCGGCCGGGCTGTCGCGGGACGGCAGCCAGGGCTCCGGCTATCAGCCGCCGACCGACATCACTGCGCGTGTCGTGGCGCTCGCGGAAGGTACACGCGGCGCATTGTCGCAGGCGTTCTTCGAGTGGCAGAACGTGACGTCGCAGAACCCGCAGATCTATGCGCTCGGCGTGAAGGAGATCTGGGAGACGAAGACGCCGCTCGACGCGATCATTCACACCCTCGGCTGGCCGCTGCCGACGGATGCGTTCGGCGGCAGCTTCATGTACCCGCTGGAACCGAATGTCGTCGCGCTCGGCCTCGTCGTCGGACTCGACTACGGCAACTCCCGTCTCGATGTGCACACGCTGCTGCAACGCATGAAGCTGCACCCGCTCTTCAGGCAGGTTCTGGAGGGAGGCGAGATGGTGGAATGGGGTGCGAAGACCATCCCGGAAGGCGGCTACTATGCGATACCCGACCGGCGCACGGGTGACGGCTGCGTGGTGCTGGGTGACAGTGCCGGCTACGTCGAGGTCGCGTCACTGAAAGGCGTGCACTACGCCGTGCAGTCCGGCATACTGGCCGCACGTGCGATCTTCGATGCGCTGAAGAAGGGCGACGTGTCCGCAGCGTCGCTCTCCCCGTACGATCAGGCGGTCGACAACAGCTTCATCACGTCCGACCTTCGTGCCCGGCGCAACATGCGCCTCGCCTTCAAGAGCGGCTTCTACATGGGTGGCGCGAAATCGCTGATGCTGACGCTGACCAATGGCGCGTTTCCCGGCGGCCGCATCGATTCGGAGACGGATGCGGCAGAACCGCGCGTGCCCGGACCGGTGGATCAGATCACGCCTGATGGTTCGCTGACGTTCTCGAAGCTGGATGCCGTGTTCAAGGCCGGCAACGCCACGCGCGACGACATCCCGTCCCATCTGGTGGTGGGGACGGACATCCCGCCGGATGTCGCCGAGTTCTACGAGCACGTGTGCCCGGCGGGCGTGTACGAGCGGGATGGTGACCGGCTGACGGTTAATGCGCCGAACTGCGTTGACTGCAAGGCGACGGATATCCTCGGACCGCGCTGGACGCCGCGCGAAGGCGGCAGCGGCCCGGCATACCGCCGCATGTGATCATGACCTGCACGGGAAGGTGCCTCACGATGCGGACCGTGTTACTTCGCAGACTCGTCCTTGCGGCGGCATTCTCGCTGTTCGCCGCCGGGAGTGCGCTCGCGCAGGCGGGCACGACCGTGATCATTGTGCGTCACGCGGAGAAGGTGGATGACTCGGCAGATCCGCTGCTGAGCGATGCGGGAATTGTGCGCGCGCATGCCCTGGCGGACGCGCTGAGTGATGCCGGTGTGAGTGCCATCGTCACCACGCAGTACCAGCGCACACAGCACACGGCAGCGCCGCTCGGGGAACGCATCGGCATCGAGCCGATCGTCGTGACCGCTTCAGGCGGCGGTCATGCCGCAGAAGTGGCCGCGCGTGTTCGCCAGCTTGCCCCCGGCACCATAGTGGTGGTAGGCCACAGCAACACCGTGCCCGCCATCATCCGCGCACTCGGCGGGCCGGACGTGGGCGAGATCCCTGACCCGGCGTACGACCACCTGTTCGTGCTCACATTGAGCGAAGCGGGGGTGCAGCTGATCCGAACGCGGTACGGTGCTGCGGGAGCGTCACAGGCGCCAGCCGGCCGGTAGGCAGGCGCCAGCCGGCCGGCCGTCCACTCGTTCAATTGCCTTTGCGGATCTCCTCTGTCAGGACCGGCAGCACCTCGTGCGCGTCGCCGACCAGGCCGTAGTCGGCCACCTTGAAGATCGGCGCGTCGGGATCCTTGTTGATCGCGACGATGGTGCGGGCGCTGCGCATGCCGGCGAGGTGCTGCATGGCGCCGGAGATGCCGACTGCGAAGTAGAGCTGCGGCGACACGGTCTTGCCCGTCTGTCCAACCTGCTCCGCGTGCGGACGCCAGCCGGCATCGACGACGGCGCGCGAAGCGCCGAGTGCGGCGGTCGAGCCGAGTGCGTCGCGCAGATTCTCCAGCAGCGTCCAGTGCTCGGCAGCCTTGAGGCCGCGGCCGCCGCTGACAACGATCGGTGCATCGGCGACGTCCATCTTCGCACTTCCGGCCGCCTTCGTCTCGCGCACCTTCACGCGTGACTGCGTCGCGCTCACACCGACATTCTCGACCGTGCCGGCCGCCTGCGATTCCTGAGGCCGGAACGTGTTCGGACGCACGGAGACGAGGCGCGGCTGCGCATCGATGACGACCTTCGCGAATGCACGGCCGGCGTAGACCGGCCGCGTGATGACCAATTCGCCATCATCGATGCTCAATGCCGTCGCATCGGCGGCGAGCGGGACATCGAGCTTCGCAGCGACGCGCGGCGCGAGGTCGCGGCCCTGCGCGCCGGCGGCAAAGAGAACGGCGTAATAGTCGCCGGCCTTTATCCGCTCGGCCACCGTGGCGGCGTGCACGTCGGCGTCATAGCCGTCGTCGCCCGCGCCGGACGCGAGCTGGATCGACTCCGCGCCGTACTTCCCGAGGGATGCCACATCGGTTTTGGCGGGCCCGATCACCAGTGCGTGCACCGTGCCGCCCTGCGCGTCGGCGATCAGCTTCGCCGCAGTCACGACTTCCGCCGCACTCCTGCGCAGCGTGCCGTCGCGCTGCTCCACCACTGCCAGAATGTTCATCAGAGCACCTTCGCTTCTTCGCGCAGCAGCCGGACCAGCTCCGGCACCGCGCCCGTTCCTTCGCCGACGATGCGGCCGGCCGGCCGTTCGGGCGGCGGCGCCAATTCGCGCACCTGGATGCGGGAGGGAGTGAGCTGTGCATCCTTCTCGGCAAGCGGCTTCTTCTTCGCCGCCATGATCCCCTTGAGCGACGGATAGCGCGGCTCGTAGTCGCCCTTCGTGATGGTAACAACGGCCGGAAGCGCGGCCTCTACGACTTCAACGCCGCCCTCGGCCTCACGGTGGCAGACCACCGCGCCGCCATCGAGCTCGACACTGGATGCCACGGTTACGCACGGCTGGTCCAGCAGCTCGGCGAGCATGGGCCCGACCTGCTGCTGGTCTCCATCGGCGGCCTTCATGCCGAGCAGCACCAGGTCCGCGTTCTGCTCGCGGATCTCCGCGGCGAGCGCGTGCGCCGTCGCCAGGCCATCGAAGGACGGCTTCCCCTTCAGCAGCACCGCGCCGTCCGCGCCCATGGCCAGCGCGCTGCGCAGCTGTTCTCCCGTCGTCGACTCGCCGACGCTCACGGCCAGCACCTCGCCGGAGCCATGCGCTTCCTTCAGGCGGAGCGCAGTCTCCAGCGCAAATTCATCGTAAGGGCTGATCACGTATTTGATTCCGGCCGGATCGATGGCATCCCCACCGCTGTCGATCCGAATGCGCGCTTCCGTGTCAGGCACGCGCTTTATGCACACAACGATCTTCACCGTTCACTCCTTTGACTACCGGTTGCGGCGGAATGTACGGTGTGACGGTCGGTGGGTCCAGCTACGACGGCGCTGTGTGCTATTGCGCGGCCACCGATGTGCGCCAGACCACGGAATGGCCGGCGTCGACAATGAAGAGGAAGCCGTTGGCGGAGGCGTCGAGGCCGGCCGGCCCGAACAGGGATGTCTCCCCCGCCAGGCGGCGACTGCCCGACCAGGTGCGGCTGCCAGTCCCGGCGAACGTGCGGATCGTGAGGTTGCCGAGGTCGATCGCCCGCACCCGGTCGTTGCCATGATCGCTGATGAACAACTGCCGGCGGTCAGGCGTGAGAGCGAGCGAAACAGGACGGTTGACCGCAGCATGCACCGCCAGGCCGCCGTCGCCCGTGTATGCCGCCGTACCCGCCACACCCGCGATCGTCGTGATGACGCCGTCGAGATCGATGTGCCGGACCACGTGTGTGAATACGTCACTGATGTAGAACGCGCCGCCATCGATCACAATACCGGCCGGCTCATGCAGCTGCGCAGCGGTGGCCGGCCCGCCGTCCCCCGAATGTCCGGGAGTCCCGTTGCCGGCCAGCGTACGAAGCAGGCCCGCGCCATCGATCCAGCGAACGCGGTGACCGCCCGCTTCGCTGATGTAGACCGTGCCATCGGTGCCCATGGCGACACCTGCGGGGCGGCTGATGGGCGATGTTGCGGCCGGCACGCCGTCGGGAGCCGTCGCGCTCGTGCCATCGCCGGCCAGTACGGTGAGCACGCGTGAGGGACTGAAGCGGAATACGCGGTTGCCCACCTGATCGGCAATCACGAGTGAGCCATCGGGCACGACGGCAATGGCGGTCGCCTGGTATACACACGTTCCCGATGCACAGCCGCCGCCATCCATGAGAAGCGTGGCAGCGCCGCGGGAAGTCACGCTGAAGAGCCGGGCAACCGGTGTGGAGATACCGCTGACCTGTCTGACGGAGCCCCGGTCGCCGACATACAGCAGTGACGCGTCGGCGTCGAACGCGACACCTGCGGGTTGGGTGAGTTGCGTCTGGACGGCTATTGAATCGACGCGCGTGCCGACAGAGTTGCCGACGCCGAGCACGAGGCGCATGACGCCCGGTGCATCGCCCAGCACGACGAACGGCTCGCCGCAGCCGGCGAGGACTGTGCCGATCGAGGCGACGGCTACTGCTCGAGAGAAACGACCCATATGTCGTAATCCGTTGTGGTCTGGGTGGGCTTTCTGCGACTGAATGCCAGCCGTGAACCGTCGGGCGACACGGCCGGTGAACGGCCCCGGTCCGTCCCGGCGATCACGACCGCCTGGCCGCCCGCACGCGGCACCCGTACGATCGCGTCGTCGCGGCGCACGTAGATGTGCGCACCGTCCGGCGACCATGCCGGGTCCTCCCCTTCGCCGAGCATGATCCGCTCCGAGCCGTCCGGCCGCACGAGCACGAGCGTGCCGGGGCCGTCCACGTACACTGTGCGGATGGCCTGCACCGACTCCCTGCCCACGGCGCAATTGCACTCATGGACGATCGAGTCCGCGCGCGGCAGTACCGTGTACGCGATCCACTCACCATCGGGGCTCCACGCCGGGCTCACGCCATCGCCGGTGCCCGGCACCTGTGCCGCCGTCGCGGCGCCGACCTGCCATATCCGGACACTCAACCCGTCGCTGTACGTGATGCGCTCCCCGTCCGGCGCCCAGCTGGGCCGGAACAGGAAGGCGTGCTCCGCGCGATAGCGGGCCTGGAACGGGTGAAACCGGTCTTCCCATGTATCCAGCGAGCCCGCCCGGCGGGCAGGGTCCGGGCCGTCAAAACGTACGGTCAGCGCCGGGTCGAGCGAGACGCTGCGCAGCTCGCCGATCCGTCGCACCCGCAGCAGCGCGGAATCGAGCACGGGCTGAAGCGGTGTGCAGGATCGGGGCTCCTGGCTGCCATCCGGCAGCGTTTCCAGCCGGCTGCATGCCACGAGCACATCGATGCTCATCATGTCCATGTACGCGACGTGCACGCCATCGGGCGAGTACGCGGGCGTCGCGAACGGGCGGCCGCCGGAGCGCTGCAGATCCGGCATGACGGGTACCGCGGCACCCCCGTGGGCCGGCACGGCGAGCAGGATACCCGGCACGTTCGGCACGGGGCCGAACTGGGTGGTGTGATAGAGCACGGTATCACCCGCGGGAGACCAGCGCGGATCCGCATCCTGTCCATATCCGAACGTGAGCGCGTATGCCGGCCCCTCGACCGGCCGTTCGACCGGCGTGAACGGCGGCACACCGTCGCGGCATCCGCCCAGCGCCACTGCCGCGAGCGCGGCCACTACAGTCAGAGGGCGATTACCCATACGTCCGTATCCTGGGTGTCGGGCTTCCTGCGCACCAATGCGAGCCAACGTCCGTCCGGCGACACGGCCGGCATGCTGCCCCGTGTCGTGTTCGCAACCGCGCTCACCGCACCGCTTGCAACGTCGATTGCGACGATCCGATCGTCGTGTGTCGCGTATATGGTACGGTTGTCCGGTGACCATGCCGGATCCGTTCCCTGTCCGACCTCGCGCCGCTCGGACCCATCCGGTCGCATGATCACCACGGTGCGCGCTGCGATGTCATACAGCACGCGGGTGTTGATGAACGGGTTGTCGATGTCGTGACCGCACGCGCACGCATGCGTGGTGGAATCGCCGCGCTCGAGATGCGTGAACGCGATCCATTGTCCGTCCGGACTCCACGCCGTGCCGACGGCGTCCATCGTGCCGGGCAGCGGCTCCGCCGCAGCCTCGCCCACGCGCCAGACGTGCACTGCAAGGCCATCGCTGTACGCCAGGCGTTCGCCGTCCGGTGACCAGGTCGGCCGGAACGGCATGGTCCCACGGTCGAGATGCTCTGCCTGTAACGGGATCAGCGGCTCGTAATAGGGACCGAGGTGGGCGTACTTCGCGCCGCGCGTGCGTCCTTCGAAGTACACGCGTACAACCGGATCAGCAGGAACCGATCGCACCTCGCTGATGCGTCGGACGCGCAGCCGCGCGGAGTCGAGCCGCGCCTGCGTACTTTCGCATAGACTTTGATCACACGTCTCGCTGAAGTCGAAACGCGAGACCTCCATGTAGGCGACCCGCTCGCCGTCGGGCGATACGGCAGGTGTGGCGAGCAGCCGAATGCCAATCTGCGCTTCGGGAAAGAGCACCCGGGCGGTTCCGCCGTCCACCGGGATCGCCGCCAGGATCCCACGCGCCTGAGGCAGCACGCCGAACAACCTGTCCGTCTGATAGAACAGCGTATCGCCGGACGGTGCCCAGACAGGGTCACGCTCCGACCCGCCGCCGAAGGTCAACTGGTACGCGGACGGGTCGGGGAGCACGCGCTCGACCGGCGTGAACGGCGGCACACCGTCGCGGCATCCGCCCAGCGCCGCTGCCGCGAGCGCGGCTGCCGCGAGGATTGCAACTCGCATCAGAACGCCAGCTCGATGCCGAGCCGTAGCTGGCGCGGCTCGCCGAAATAGAGCGACGGATCGAAGCGCGACAGGGCGGCTGCCGTGCGTGCGAGCCGAAACTCGTTCTGCGTGATGATGCCGTTGCCATCCAGATCGATGCCCGCACTGTAGAGCGGGGACTCGGCCGGAATGTCTGCCGGGGCCGGCATCGCATCGGCGAGGGCGCGCACCGCGCCGAGCGTGGGGCCGAGGCCGCCGGTGTCGCGGCGCACGGCGATCACGTTCTCGCGGCCGAGCAGGTTGCGTCCGTCGGCGACCACGCGCCAGGCGCAGCCGTCGCATCCGGGCAGCCGACCCAGGTCGCGGCTCAGCCGCATGTCGATCGTCGATGTCCACGGCAGGTACGTCGCCCGCAGGTCCTCGCCTGCCCCCGCAGCGGCAATGCGATCGACCGGGTAGCCGCTCTGGATGCTCGATGTGAGTGCTGCGGACCAGCCGGACTCGGCGCCGGCGGCGCGGCCGTAGAACATCGCGAGGTCGATCGAGTGGCGACGGTCGAACGCCAGCGGATACTCGAGGAAGCGACGGTCGCCCGTGAGGATGGAGTCGGAGTCGGTGCCGGATGCCACGCCGACGGCTTTCTGAAGCGCCCAGCTCGCGCGGAACGAGAGCGATGACCAGCGCGCACGCATGGCCAGCTCCAGGCCCTGGACGCTGCCTTCGTCGTCCGTCGAGAAGAGCGGCTCGCCGTTCGCACCGACGCGCATCACGCCCGTTACGAGATGGCTCAGTTCCTTGCGGAACAGCGTGAGCGATCCGCCGGCGTTCTGACCGAGCAGCGAGCTGACGCCGAACTCGAAGGACTTGCCCCGCTCGAAAGACATTGCCGGATTGCCCTGCCTCCGGATGTCCGTGCGCAGCGAATCGCCGACCGTCGTGTCGAGGAAGAAGCGGAAGTCGGGCGGCTGCGATACATAGCCGTAGTTGAAGCGAAGCGCCGCGGTATTGTTCGTACCCGGCACCGGCATGGCCACGCCGAAGCGCGGGTTCAGACTCAGGTTCCACTTCGCGTCGATGACGGGCGAGAGGAAGTCCTCACGATTCGCACGGAAGTCGATGCCGGAACGGAAGGCATCGACGCGTATGCCGACGTTCATCGTCATCTCGTCCGTGATCGCGATACGTGCTTCACTGAAACCGCTGAGCGTCGCGGGGTAGAACCGCGCGAAGTTGGGCAGCGAGCCCGTCAGGTGGCTGAGCGTGCGCTCGTAGCTCTCGACGCCATACAGCTTCGTGGACAGACCGCCGCGCATGGAACTGCCCGACAGGCCGAGCACCTCGCTGACCAGGTCGATGCTGAGCATGTCCGTAGTAGCCCAGTTCGCGATGTGCGGCGTGCCCTCCGTGAAGTAGATGCCGGTTCCGGCGAGGCCGTAGGGACTGCCGATCGAGCCACCCGGCTCCACGTAACCCGGCACGGGCTGCGGCGCTGCCAGCTGCTCCTCGATGTCCGAGCGCACGAGGTCCTCGCCCAGGAAGCGGAACGTACCGAATCCGAAGCCGCCCACGCGCGTGCCGTCGAACGTCGCGGGCTCGACCGCGCCGAGATAGCGGTCGAGACGCATGAGGCCGACGCGCCCGGACATGTGATACGCACGACTCGGCGTGTTGCGCGACCAGTCCAGGTTGAGCGTGCCGAGTGTGCCGAGCGTGCGCTGACCGAGCTGCACATCCGGGTTGTAGCGGAATTCGGATGTATAGAGTTCGCGCTGCACGCGGTTGCGCACGAAGGTCGAGTAGAAGCGCAGGTTCGGTGCGATCTGGCGATCGAGGCGTGCGAAGCCGATGAACTTGTCGCCCCGCTGGTGCGGGAGCATCGAGCTCTCGTAGGGGCAGAGCAGGGATGCGGCGCCGGCACGAACGCTCGCGATCTCCGCTGCCAGGTCCGCCTCGACATCCTCCTCGCGCAGACACGTGAGCCCGCGGGCGCGCGGCTCCGAGTCGATCATGCCCTGCGCGAGCACGTCCACGAACAGCGTGGCTCCCCCGCCGAGGAACGACAGCGGCCCGCCGGCGGACACCGAGAGGCCGGTGAAGCCGCTGAACATCGATTCCGGCGCCCACTCGTCGGTCAGCACGGAAGCGCGACTCTCCCACGCGTCCGCGCTGCCGCGCCGCGTGACGTAACTGACGACACCGGACAGGGCCGAGCCGTACTGTGCACCGAACCCGCCGGTGATCACCTCGATCTCCTCGAGCGCAGAGGGCGACAGCTCAATGCCGACACCCTGACTCGACGCTTCGAACTGGTTCTTCAGTTCCATCCCGTCCACGACGTGCACTTCCTGTCCAACACGCCCACCGCGGAAGTGACCGCCCGAGACGCCGGGCGTGAGTTCCACCGCCTGCTCCAGGCGGTCCACCGGCAGCGCACGCAGCTCGCGCGAAACGATGATGTCATGTGAAGCGCTGACATCCGGCTCGATCAGCCGCACACGCTCCGCCTGCACGATCACGCCCGCAACCGCGACCGGCGCGGTTGTCAATTCGATGCGCAACTCCTGCGTGCGGCCCGTGCGCACGATGATGCCTTCCAGCACCTGCGGCTTATAGCCGAGATGATCGATGCGCAACGTCCGCTCGCCTGGCGGCACGGATCCGATGATGAACCGGCCGTCCGCGCCCGAGAGACCGCGCAGCGATGTGCCGGTCACCTCAATGGTCACGGCTTCGATCCCCTCGCCTGTCGTCGCGTCCACCACGCGGCCGATAATGCTCCCGATCGTCTGCGCTTCCGCGGACGGTGCAATCAGCAGGGTCAGGAACAGTGCGGCGGCTGTGATGAGCGATCGGCGGAGGGGTCGGGCCACGTCAGCGTCCACGTCGTGCTCCAGTCCGGGGTCCCGGCAATCGACTTCATACAACGTATGGCGATTCCCCCGGGTGACACCATGCGTGTGACATCGGGACGGACGGCAGATGAGAGGGGCCGAGTACTGCGCCGGGACAGACGACTGCCGCCCGGCAGAAAAAACGCCCCGCCGATACGGTTCGTGTCGGCGGGGCGCCACTGTAGTCGATAGCTGACGTTCAGGGAACGGCGGCCGGCAACTCCGGCTCGACCTGCTCACGCTCGGGATCGTACGGCTCCGACTCCCATGACGGCGCGGGCTCCGGTGCCGCACGACGTTCTTCGTCCTCTTCCCGTGCCGGCCGTTCCGCGGGAACGCCTGGCGTCGGAAGCGGACGGTCGGGTCGGGGTCCGGGTACTGTGGCCATGTAATGCCTCCTGCTGCTCAATGCATTCGTCACCGGTGAGACAGGGGAGCAGATGCCGTGCCACCGGCAGCATTACCGTGACAGCCATCTGCTGCCACGCTCGCAGAAACGCAGCTGCCATTCGACGGCACGGGTGATGCCGATGCGCGGCCCCGCCATGACGGCTGCGTCTGCGACACGCGCACCAGCGATGATGCAGAGCGGTTCCCGATCCAGCGGATGCGTGTCGAGCGAGCCCGTGAT
>JAGTUV010000067.1 GCA_018224305.1 Gemmatimonadota bacterium | reverse complement strand
CGGCGGGCAGGCGAGTGAGCTGATCGATCGCGTACAGGAAGGCCGCGAGTGTCTTGCCGCTGCCGGTCGGTGCGATCAGGAGCGTGTGGTCGCCGTCGGCGATGCGCTCCCAGCCCAACCTTTGTACTTCGGTCGGCCGGGCGAAGGCGGCGTTGAACCAGCGGCGCGTGGCATCGGTGAAGTAGTGCAACTTCCTGCGGACCTGGTTTCAGGGTTCGGTCAAGGCCGGACGAGTCGTAATGATACACCTGACGGGCCATGGAGTCGCGCGGACCGGACACCGGCGCCCGAACGGCTGGAGACGGCCTATCCCCCTGACGATATCAGGCATTTCCCGACGGCGGGGCCATGGAGTCCTGCGCATGTTGCGGGTGCGAACTGCACATCCGAAAGGGAGGTCGAGATGACAGGCAATCAGAGGATCGCCCACGGGCTGAACGGGCTCCTGGCCGATGCCACGGTATTCTACCAGAAGCTCAGGCACTATCACTGGAACGTGGCTGGCAGCGAATTCTTCACGCTCCATGCGAAGTTCGAGGAGATGTACACGGCCTGGGCGATGACCATCGATCAGGTGGCCGAGCGGATCCTCATGGTGGACGGCGTGCCGCTGCATACGCTCGCAGCGATGCTGCGCGAAACTGAACTGGACGAGGACGAGAGCATACCGGCTGCCGTCGGGATGGTGGACGCGATCCTGGCCGACCTCTTCCTGCTCCGTGCGCGTGCAGGCACGGTGATTGGCGCGGCGGAGACGGTAGATGATCGCGGCACGGTCAACCTGCTGGACGACGTTTGTGACGCCATTGAGAAGGACGCGTGGATGCTCGGGGCGTGGAAGAAGGAGGGGGCGAAGGCTTGGCAGTAACAAAAGCGGACCAGGAACCCATTTTGCAATTCGGCCCATCCGGTCGATCCGCCTCCCCGGCGTGGGAGCCATCTCGTGTCGGCCCTGACAGGGAACGGCGCCTGAAATCACCGGATGGCGGAATGACCGGAGGGGCGCTTTCATGGCCGCCCGGGCGTTTTTGCAAAATGGGTTCCTGGTCCGCTAAAGGGTGGGGCTGCAAGGACATCCCCCATAACCAGTGGCCTCCATTGTGCATAACATACCCCTGTGAATGAACAGCATAACTTCCGGGTGACCCGGCGACAGCTCGCCGGGTCAATTTTTTGGGGCATAGTCTCCATTGTATTCGGCTGGACCCTGTTCGCGTTATGGTGGGTGGAGGTGCTGGAGCAGGATCAGCCGCGTCCCCTCTTCATGATGATCCTGATCGTCGCCATTTTCGCGGTCGTTGTGCTCGTCGGCACTTTCGTCTGGATTGCGCACAACCGCAGAATCGCAAGGCACGGGTCGCGTGGCAGCGCGTCGCGCTTCAGCGTGCCCCGCTACGAACGTGATGCCGTCGGTCGGGAAATCGATATACCGCGGCAGCACGCCCTGCGCGCCGCGAACGTCGTCACAATCGCTGCCACGTCGAAGCGGAAACGATACTCGCTGGCCGCGCCGGAGCAGCAGGTCCATTCGGTCGGTTCCGCAGAGCAGGAAAGGCATTCCACGAGTTCGGATCCGAAGGCTGATGCTCCGTGACGTCCTGGCAGCGGTCGACTCCTCACCGCTCTACCACGCCGGCCTGATCTTCTACGGGATGTACCCGGTCAGCATGGCCATCATCTGGATCATCCTGTCCATCGTGTATTTCCGACGCCGCGAGGTGGACCCTGAGAAGCTGGCACCGTCGGACTTCACGCCGTTCGTCTCGGTGCTGCTGCCGGCGTTCGAGGAGCAGAACACCATTCATCGTACGCTCGATGCACTCCTGCGACTGGACTACCCGTCGTACGAGATCGTCGTCGTCAATGACGGCTCTGGTGACAATACGGCGGAAGTGGTTCGCTCCTACCTGCACACCGGTCGTGTGCGGCTGGTGGACAAGGAGGTGAACGAGGGCAAAGCGATGGCACTGAACGACGCAGTGCCGGTCTGCGGCGGCGAGATCATCGTGTGTCTCGATTCCGATGTGGTACCGGACCCCTCACTGCTGCGCAAGATGATCCCTCACTTCCTGTCGCCGCGCGTAGGCGCGGTCACGGGCAACCCCCGCGTGGTGAACCGTGGCTCGCTGCTGCGCGACCTTCAGACGCTCGAGTTCACGTCGATCATCTCCGTTCAGCGCAGGGCACAGCGTATCTGGGGACGCGTACTCACCGTCTCCGGGGCAGTGATGGCAATGCGAAAGACCGCCATGCAGGATGTCGGCGGCTTCGCGCCGAGTATGGCAACCGAGGACATCGACATCACGTGGAAGCTTCAGCGCACCTTCTGGGACGTGCGCTATGAACCGGCCGCGATCGTGTGGATGCACGTGCCACCCACACTTGGCGAGCTGTGGAAGCAGCGCCGGCGGTGGGCACGCGGCCTTGCTCAGGTGCTGCGCGCACACGCTTCGTGCGTGCTGAACTGGAAACAGCGGCGGCTGTGGCCCGTATTCGCTGAAGCCGTGCTGTCGATCATGTGGGCGTATACATTCCTGCTGATCACCACCTACTGGATCATCTCGGCCATCGTCGGCCACGCTCCGCTGGGCGCCTCACCCATCCCGAACGTGTGGGGGATGATCATTGCCACCGCATGCCTGACACAACTGCTCGCCGGCGCGATCATGGACCGTCACTACGACAGGGACCTCATGCGCTACTTCCCGGTCGCCATCTTCTATCCGCTGATATACTGGATGCTGATGTCTCTGATCACAGCGATCTACACGTTCGATGGTCTGCTGCGCAGGCGGCCGGAGGTGCAGCGGTGGAAGATCAGGCGCGCATGAGTCAGGCGCGCACGAGTCAGGCGCGCATGAGTCAGGAGCGCAAGAGTCAGGAGCGCACGAGTCAGGAGCGCACGATGGCTGCAGTGATCCGGATCACTCGCGTCATATCGCTAACCGCCCGCCCGGCCGTCTTCGCATCGATGTTGATACTCGCGTTCGCCACGGTCGTGCAGGCGCAGTCAGCCCGCGAGTGGGTGGAGCGTGGCCATCGTGCGGCGGCCGAGGACAGGCATGCTGACGCAATCACGGCATACGAGCATGCAATCGAGCTGGACGGTTCCCTGCGCACCGAACTTCTGGCATCGCTCGGCAGACAGTACCTGTGGTCGGATCAGCCGGCGCGTGCGGCGCTCCTGCTCGAGGAGCATCTCATTCGCGGCAGCGAATGCGATGTGCGTAGCGACTATGGCCTGGCTCTCTCGTGGAGTGAGCAGCTCGCGCGCTCGAAGGCGGTACTCGAGGCTGTCATCGAGGACTGTACGACGGTCGCAAACACGGCTCGCCTCCGGCTCGCGACGGTGCAGCGCTGGAGGAATCGGCCATCACACGCGCGTTCGCTTTATCAAGCCGTGATCGAGACGGGGGATGCGGAGCAGGTGCGTGCAGCACGACTCGGACTGGCACATGCCGACCTGATGCAGGATTACAACCGTCGCGCGCTGCGTCGCTTCAGTGAACTGTCCGGCAGCGATGCGGAGGAGGGCATTGCCCTCGCGCTGTTCCGGCTCGGTGAGTACGAACGGGTGCGTGACTATATCGGGAGTGGTGATTCGCGCAGCGCCGCCATGCGCGAACTTTCGGGCCTGATGTCGGATCGGCGTCGCTCGGAGTTCGGCCCCGAGACGAGGGTTCTCCGCGACGCCGACGGCACTTCGTACTCAGCCCTGACCGTGACCGCGCGCAGCTCCGTGGGACTGCGCGGTCGAGCAGGTGTGACTGCCGGAACATGGCGACTGTCCGGCGGCGCAGCGGAGTATGACGCGGGTCTGATCGGAGCGGACGCCGAGTATCGGTGGACGCCGACGCTCGCGGCACAGGCGGGTGTGCGGCTGACGCGCGTGGGTGCGCCGGACTGGACGCCGGTGACTGGCGAACTGAACGTCGTGCTCACGCCGCGCGATGCACTTCGCATCGATGCCGGCGCGGCGCGGCTGACGGTTACGGACAATATCGCTGCCGTACAGGCGCAGCTTACCGGCAGATTCGTATCATTAGGCGCGGATGTGCGTGTTTCGCCATCAGTGACGCTGGCTTCATCGGCGGATGTAACGCGCTGGTCCGCAGGCAACACACGCACGCGGCTGCGCGCCGCCGTGCGCTGGCAGATCGAAGGGACGCCGCGCCTGGTCCTGACACTGCCAGCGCTGGTGCAGTTGTACGACGAGCCCATGCCATTCGCGTTCTTTTCACCGGAGCAGTACATCGAAGCCGGTCCAAGCGCAGGCATGAGGCTGAGGGCGGGTGATCACTGGAACATCGACATCGACGGACGTACGGGCGGCCAGCGTGAATCAGGTCGCGCCTGGAGTCCGTTCTTCACTGCGCACGCTGCGTTGTGGCGGGACGTGTCGGCAGACTGGCACATACGCGCGGAAGCGGGCTGGTCCAACTCCAATCTCGCAAGCTCCGGCAGCTTTCAACGGACATCGTTCGCGATACGCGTCGCCCGGCGGTTCTAGTCGGCTTCCGTCCCAACCCTGCGGGGCCTATTTTGCGTGAGTATCCGCATCGCCCACGGGCCATCCCACGCGGAGGACGATCTGAGCGCACCCTTCAACAGCGAACTGGCCGAGGCCGTTCTGGACACGGTTCGCCAGCCGCTCATCATCCTGGATGAGAAGCTGGTGGTGCAGTCCGTGAACGGTGCGTTCCATCGCACGTTCGAGGAAGCCGATGGCGAGGTACTGGGCCGATCGGTCTGGGAACTGGGCGGTGGTCAGTGGGACATAGAGCCCCTGCGGGCCGTGCTCAACACGGTGCTGGCTGAGCACAGGGCCCTTACCGACTTCGTCATTCGCTTCGGCGAGACGCGGCGGGGACAGCGGACGTTCCGGCTTGACGCGAGGCAGGTCGTGCTCGGAGAGACACGCTATCGACTGGTACTGGTGGCACTCGAAGACGTTACGGACCTGCTGCTGGTGGAGCGCGAGCGCGATCTGTACGAGCGCCGCCTCGAGCGCAGCAATCGGGATCTGGAAGACTTCGCGCACGCTGCATCTCACGATCTGCAGGAGCCGTTGCGCAAGGTGCGTGCGTTCGCCGACCGGCTGGAGCGGAGTTTCGATGACGCCGTCCTCACCGAGAAGCAGACCGACTACATGACTCGGATGCGGGATGCCGCATCGCGGATGCAGGTCCGCATTGATGATCTGCTGCGGCTCGCCCGGGTCGGCCGCTCGGAACCTCGATATGAGCGGGTGGACCTGCGGAAACTCGTGGCTTCAGTAATGCAGGACCTGGATCGGGCAGTCATCGAGTCGGAGTCGGCGGTGGAGGTCGGGAACCTGCCGACAATCGAAGGCGATCCATCCCAGTTCGCCCTGCTTTTTCAGAATCTGATCGCCAACGCGATCAAGTACCGGAAGCCGGGCACGAGGGCACGGGTTCGCGTCACTCCCGGTCCGGCGGATTCGGAGTGGGTGCAGGTCGCGGTATCTGACGACGGCATCGGCTTCGATCCGGCGTACGCCGAACGCATCTTCAGACCGTTCGAACGGCTGCATGGCCGGGACGAGTACGAAGGCAGCGGCGTCGGCCTGTCGATCTGCCGGCGGGTCGTGGAGCTGCACGGCGGATCGATTACAGCGGATGGCGAGCCGGGCATCGGTGCCACATTCACGATCCGGCTGCCCGCCGCTCAACGCAAGGGAGTCTGAATGCCCACCGATCGAACCACGCTACCGATCCTGCTGGCTGAAGATGATCTGGAGGACCAGACGTTTGCGCGTGACGCACTTCTGGCTGCGCGGCTCATGAACGAATTGATCGTCGTTCAGGACGGGCAGGAGCTTCTCGACTGTCTTCGCGGTACGGGAGCGTACGCCGGTGCACCGCCGAGCCGGCCTGGCCTGATCCTGCTGGATCTGAAGATGCCGCGCATGGGCGGCCTCGAGGCGCTCGCAGAGATCAAGAACGATGCTGCGCTGCGCTCGATCCCGATCGTTGTGCTGACCACCTCCGGTGTGGACGAGGACATCGCCCGCAGTTACGCGCTGGGTGTGAACTCGTTCATCCAGAAGCCGGTCACGTTCAGTGGGCTGGTCGAGGCCATTCGAGAGCTGGGCCACTACTGGTTCCAGCTGGTCGAACTCCCCCCGCGGGATGGCAGAATCTGAT
>JAGTUV010000066.1 GCA_018224305.1 Gemmatimonadota bacterium | reverse complement strand
GAGTCCGATCTCGACGGGATTGCGCCGCTCGTCGTTCCAGCCGCTGCGGATCTTCACGGTGGTCGGAATGCTGATCGACGATGCGACGGCCCGGATGATGTCGCCGACGAGGTCGAGGTCGCGCAGGCAGCCCGATCCGCCGTTGCGCGACACCACCTTCTTGACCGGACAGCCGAAATTGATGTCCAGAAAGTCCGGGGCGTACGTCTCCTCGACGAGCGCGGCGGCCTCGGCCATCGCGCCCGGGTCCGCACCAAAGATCTGAACGCCGATCGGGCGCTCCTCATCATCGAAGCGCAGATACTCGTGCGTGCGCTCGCTGCCGCGCCGCAGCCCTTCGGCACTCACGAACTCACTCACTACGACATCCGCACCGAACCGGCGGCAGAGCCGTCGGAACGGTGATTCGCTCACTCCCGCCTGCGGCGCGAGGTAGAGCGGCACGGAGCCATCGCGCAAGCGCGCCATCAGCTTGTCGAACATACCTTTGAAGCTAACGACGCCCCCGGCCGCGATCAATTGATTCAGCCGTTTTGACACCTATGCCTGCCGTCTTTATCTTGTGCACCGCCCGAACCGCAAGCAGCGGCTTCGGGGACTTGGAGGTATAAATGGAATTGCGTGAATTCTTCGATATAGATGCCGTATCCCTCGATGTCAGGGGGGAGACGAAGGATGATATCCTCAAGGAACTCATTGCCCTGCTCAAGCTCGATGACAAGAGCGAGGGCATTCTGTTCAAGATGCTGAAGCGGCGCGAGAACCTCGGCTCGACGGGCATCGGTCGCGGTATCGCCATCCCCCATTGCCGCTCGCTCGTGGTCAACAAGCTGCGCGTCGCATTCGGCCGCCGCGCCGACGGCGTGGAGTACAACGCCATCGACAATCAGCCCGTCCACAACTTCTTCCTGATCGTCGCGCCGCCGCTCGAGGTCAGCAATCAGTACCTGCCCGTGCTCGGGAAGCTCGCACAGTTTGCGAAGGACCCCGAGATCACCCGGCGGCTCGCCGAGCTGAACTCGCCCGAAGAGTTCCTCTCACTCCTCGAAGAGAAGGCAAAGTAGGAAGCAGGCAGCATCATGCATCCCCAGCTGGAGCTCCTCCTCCAGATCCAGGATCTCAAGGCGCAGCGCCGCGAGCTCAGCGAGAGCGGGGGCGGCCGCGCCCTCGAGGAGCAGGAATTCAACATCGACCTCGACGAAGCCGTCACCCAGCTCGACGCCCGCATCGAGGAACTCAAGCAGGAGCTTCCACCGCAGGTCCGCAGCCGTGTCGAGCGGTTCGTGGAGACCGGCGGCCGCCCGGTGGTTTCGGTCATCAACGGGATATGCTACGGCTGCTTCACCGCCGTCTCGACCTCATCGGTCGCCGATATCAGCCGTAATGACGCGCTCAACTACTGCGAGAACTGCGGCAGGTTCCTCTACGTCATCCCCGGCTGATCCGATCGCCCCGGCGGATTCGCATCCCCCGCCAATCCAGCGTCCCTGGTGTTGTGACACAGGAATCCTGTGAACCACCGCGACGGTCGAGGCCTTGAGCAAAGCGCACTACGCCCAGCACACCGACCGACCTCAGGACGCCACGAGCACGCGCGCCTCACCCCTCCGCTGCGTCACGCCCGTCCGGTCGAAGTGCTCGAGCAGCGGGATCAGATGCTTGCGTGTCAGATTTAGAATCTGCTTGAAGTCCGCCACTTCAAGCGGCTGACCCGCAACGAGTTGCGCCTTGAGCGCAATGACGGCTTCGGAGACGGCTGGCGCATGGATCAGTCGCGTCGGCGACATCCGCAGCAGCGTCCCATCCCGTTCCAGAAACCGGATCAGGACGGCCAGGTCACGACGTCGCACGAGGTCTTCCGGCAGGTCCGACAGGTCGGGCGGCTGGAGTCCCGCACCTGCGAAGAGATCAGCCAGGCGCTCCATCGCCGCCGCGGCGTCGCCCGCCGGGACAGGCGAGTGATCCGGCAGAGCGAGCGCGTTGCCCGCAACCGCGAGGCGGCCCTCCCCCAGCAGTCCGGTGACGGCCGCATCGAACAGTGGCGGCTGCCGGAGCACCTGGCGTGCGCTCTCCCGCTCCACCCCGTCCAGCAGGGGCTCGGAGGCATGGAACGCCTTTACGAGATCCAGGATCGCGGACTGCGTCGCCAGCAGCAGCGGCCTCGCCACCGCTCTCGCACCGAAGCGGACCACGTCTTCGCTGGCATCCACGGCGCTATCGACCTCGCCGGGAGTCAGGCCCGTCGTCAGCGGCAACAGGCTGAGGTCAATGCCAGCCGGGCCGGCGAGCGTTACGGCGGCCGAAACGAGAGTGGCGGGCCCCGGCGGCCCGGGGTGCGGATCCAGAGTGGTCAGCGCTTCGCGCACCTCGTCGGGGAGGCGCTTTCTCTTTGGCGCCATCGGCTCGAGAACGATGCCCCCGCCGATGGTGTGTGCCGGCGAATAGGATCGCACCACGATGCGATCGAGGGCCCGCGTGACGATCGGCTGCTCGAGGCGCAGTTGTACGATGGCCTCCTCCCCGGGGTTCAGCTCGACCGGCAGCAGTGCGACGCGGCCGAGCACTTCGGCAGTGCCCGCATGTACGCGTACGCGCTGACGCGGCGCGATCGGCGCCGTGGCATCATTCAGCACCCGCAGCTTCACGGTAAGGATGCCCGCGGCGGCCCAACCCCAGCCGGTCAGCAGCGTGTCTCCGCGGGTCAGGGCGTCACGATCGACGCCGGCGAGGGCCACGGCGGCCCGCGCCCCGGGACCGACTTCGTCACAGGCCTCGCCGTGCTGCTGAAGGCCGCGCACACGCGCCTCGAAACCTGCGGGCAGAACGTGGACGTGTGCGTCGCGCCGCAGCGATCCGGACCACACGGTGCCCGTGACCACGGTACCGGTGCCGCGGACCGTGAAGATGCGGTCGATCGGCATGCGGAAGAGATCGTCCGCCGCGCGCAAGGTCGCATCGGCGGCCGCGCTGTCGAGAGCGTCCAGCAGATGATCGAGGCCCTGGCGTGTCCGGGCCGATACATCCACGATCGGCGCCCCAGCCAGGCAGGAGCCGGCAAGCAGCTCGTGCAGCTCCTCGCGCACCAGTTCGAGCCAGTCCGGTTCCACCAGGTCGATCCTCGTGAGGGCGACCACACCGCGGCGGACACCGAGCAGGTCGAGGATGGCCAGGTGCTCGCGCGTCTGTGGCATCGGCCCCTCGTCCGCAGCGACGACGAGCATCACGAGGTCGAGGCCGGTCGCACCCGCGAGCATGTTGCGGATGAATGCCTCGTGACCCGGCACATCGACGATGCTGAGCGGGGTGCCGCCTGGAAGTACGAGGCTGGCGAAGCCGAGGTCGATGGTGATCCCGCGTCGCCGCTCATCCGGCAGCCGGTCGGTGTTCGTGCCTGTGAGCGCGTGGACGAGAGCGGTCTTGCCGTGGTCGATGTGACCGGCAGTGCCGAGCACGAGCGGGCGCATCAGCCTACGCTCAGACTCGTCGCGACGAAGTGGAGAGAGCGAAGCGGAGCGCCCTCGAGGACGTGATGCTCGAGGTAGCGGGTGAGCAGGCGCCAGTGACCCGCGGTCGCACCCACGCGTGCGGGCCGGCCGCTGCTGAACTCGCTCAGGGCGGTGCGGGCACGTGCCGGTATGCGGCTCCCGGGCAGTCCTGCCGCGCAGCCGTCGCAGCGCACGCCGCCGGCGGCATAGTCGAATGTCGCGTCCCGGTTCGCCTCGATACCGCGGCCGCACGCAATGCAGCAGTCGAGCACGGGCGTGAAGCCGAGCTCGGCAATGAGATGCCAGGTGACCGCGAGAACGCACACCTCGACGGCGTCGCCCTCCACGGCGAGGAGGCGGTCCAGGCCCGACGCAACGGCATCATAAAGCGCGGGGTGTGACTCTTCGCTGGCCGTGCGCAGGACGATCTCCGCAACCAGGGATGCACCGCCGAAGCGGAGAAGATCACGGCCGAGGCCCTGCCGGCTGCGCGTCAGGTCGAAGCCGCCCAGCGTCTGCAGGTCGCGCGTGTCCCTGATGTAGAGCATCGCCGCGCCTTCGGCGAACGGCTCCATCAGCGCGTAGCGACTGCGCGGACGCAGCGCCCCTTTGGCAATGGCGGAGTGAACGCCGGCGGAGCGCGTGAGCAGACGCACGATACGGCTCGTCTCGCCGTACGGGAACGACTGAAGGACGATGGCGTCCGTCGCCGTCGCCGCCATGCTCAGCCCTCCCTGAGACGGGTCATGAGCCGGTTGCGCTCTTCCAGCATCGCGGCACGGTGCGGCCCCGGTGCACTGCCCATTCGCTCGTCCAGTTCTGCTATGCGGATCAGCATCGCGCGATCCGGTGCAACGCGGCTCCGCGGAATCAGCGCGTACACCGCCACCGCTGATACGCCGACGAGCGGGATGACGAGCAGCAGCCAGTTGCGGTTCGTCAGCGGTCGCCCGATCGGCTGCGGCATCGATACGCTGCCGCTCTCGAGCATCGCCGTCGCCGACGTGCCCGGCAGACCGACCTGGATGATCTGACCGCCAGGGGTCTGCTCGCCGGCCCTGAACGGAGCGCCGATGTACAGTTCGCCGGCATGGCGCGTCGCGACGAAGAAGACGGCGGACGTGTCCGAACCCGCAGGAAGCAGCAGTTCGAAACGGCCATCTTCGGCAGTCACGGTCTCCGCCACGGTCGCGCCCGCTGCCGCCTGCACCCGGTGCAGCACGACGGTCTGGCCGCCCAGCGGCAGGTTGTCCGGCCCGATGATGCGGCCGACTACGGGATCCGGCTGCTGTGCCGCCGCCCCATCCGCCAATGGTGCGAAGGTGACTGCCAGCAGAAGCAGAAAATGTCGCAATGTCATGGGTTGAATCTGCCGAAATCTTCAGGGTTCATGCGGCGCAGGTACTCGCGCAGCTGTTCGGGCGTGAGACCCGCTGCCGCGTCCGGCGACTTCTCCTCGCCGGGCTCCTCCACGAAATCATGCTCGGACGTGTCCATGATCTCGATCGATGTGTTCTCGAGCAGGTCTTCCGTCGTGAAGATCGATGCCGACATCCGTAACGCGATGGCGATCGAGTCCGACGGCCTCGCGTCGACACTGATCAACTCCGAGTTGCGCTGTATGATGAGTTCCGCAAAATACGTGTTGTCCACGACCTTCGTGATCATCACGCGCTGCAGCGAGCCGCCCAGGCCGGTGATGACGGACGCGAAGAGGTCGTGCGTGAGCGGGCGCGAGAACTTCATGCCCGCAAGCTCCATCGCGATCGCGCTCGCCTCTCCGGGTCCGATCCAGATCGGCAGCACCCGGGTCCCGTCCTCCTCCTGAAGGATGACGACGGGCGTATTCGACGACCGGTCCAGGCCGAGGCTCTGTACCTTCACTTCGATCATCCTACCTCCGCCTGAAACGAGCGCAATCCATGGATGCAGTACCCGCACGGAGCCCCGGCGTGCCCTGTACAGCGCACCGTCACTGATCCTGATCCGGTGCCATGTCCCAGCGTCCGGAGAACAGGGAGAGATCGAGATACTCCGAGATGCCGTCCGTCAGAATGCGGATCACATCGTCCGGCGTCGCTGCCTTCAGAGCATCCTGTACTGCGGCACGGGCATTCGCGGCGGGAACGGACCGCACCACCTTCTTCACCTCAGGGAGCGCGGACGGTGAAACGCTCAGCGCAGTGATGCCGAGGCCGAGAAGCAGGAACACGCCCAGCGGGTTGCTCGCCAACTCGCCGCACACGCTCACTTCGATTCCCGCCGCCCGGCCCGCGCGGCCCGTGTGATCGAGCAACCGGATGACCGACGGGTGGAACGGGTTGTACAACGGGGCGAGGCGCGCATTCCCGCGGTCGACTGCAAGCGTATACTGCACGAGATCGTTGGTGCCGATCGAGAAGAAATCCGCGTAGTGCGCCAGTTCGGGGGCCGTGAGGGCGGCCGCAGGCGTCTCGATCATGATGCCGAGCTTGTAGCCGCCGTTGAATTCGATTCCCTCATCCCTGAGGCGCTCCGCCTCTTCGTACAGCAGTTGCCGCGTCCGCACCACTTCCGATACATCATTGATGAGCGGCAGCATAATGCGGACATCACCATGCGCCGTCGCACGCAGGAGCGCGCGCAGCTGTGCGCGGAACATGTCCGGCGTATCGAGACACACGCGGATCGCACGCCAGCCGAGGAACGGATTCTCCTCGGGCGGCATGTGCAGGAACAGCGGGAACTTGTCACCGCCCAGCTCGAACGTCCGGATGAACACGGCCTCATCCGGGTACACGTCCAGCACCTCCTTGTAGCACCGGAACTGCTCTTCTTCCTCCGGCGCACTGCTGCGGCCGACGACGAAGAACTCCGTCCGGTACAGCCCGAT
>JAGTUV010000065.1 GCA_018224305.1 Gemmatimonadota bacterium | reverse complement strand
TACGGTGTCGAACTGTACATGGTCGGCGAACAGGCGGCCGCCGTGCTCGGCCAGTCGTGTCGCCAGTTCCTCCAACGTGGCGCTGTGTGGGTCCAGTGACCACACAATGTCGGATAGCGCCGTGCCGAGTTCCTCGGCGGTTCTCGCGACTTCGTTCGCGATCCCGTCGTCCTCGCCGCTCTCGCTCACGTCGTTCGACAGCACGCCGGCCAGAATGCCTATGCTCGCGAGGCCGGAGCCCATCTCATCGTGCAGGTCCATGGCGATGCGCGTGCGTTGTCGTTCGAGGCCGAGCAGATAGGCGAGTCGTGCACGGTACAGCCCGAACAGCAGCGCTGCCGCCAGCAGTGCGAACAGCATGAGGGCCCAGCCCGTCCTGTACCACGCGGGCAGCACGCGGAACGCCAGCTCGGCAGGCACCACCGACCACGTTGCGCCATCGAGCGATGCGCGCACCTGCGGGCGGTGCTGACCCGCCGGGAGGTCCACCCAGTTGAAGAACGGCTGCCCCTCCGTACCCGTCCATTGTTCGTCGGGCGACAGCCGCACCTGGTAGCGGACCCGGCCGGGATCGCGGAACGTGAGTGCAGCAAATCGCAGTTCCAGGCGGTTCCGGTCGGCCGGCAGGACCAGCGCTCCGCCCAGCGGGATCCGCCGCCCATCGACACGGGCTTCGACGAGCGCCATCCGCGGCGGCAGCGGCTCCGCCGACCGCACGCCGGCCGGCACGTGGACCACCCCGCCCGCCGTAGCGATCCAGATGGTGCCGTCCGCCTCTTCCAGCAGGTCGCCGCCACCGACGGAGGGCAGGCCGTGCCAGGCGCCGAGCCGTTCGAGCACCTGCCATCCCGCTCCGTCGGGCTGCTCTTCGACGCGCGCCAGAATGCCCGTCCCGACCAGCCACACGCCGCCGCGCGGCGAGGGAGTCAGATTGAGGACGGAGCGGGTGGGCAGCGTGGCGTTGTCGGCGAGCGGCTGCCACCGGCCGGCATGGCGGCGGAGCACGCCCATCGTGCTGCTCGCCGCCCAGATCGTCCCGCTCCCGAGCTCCGCAATACTGTTCAGGTGCACGATGCCGGCGGGGAGCGGCTCACACGTCCAGTGCGCGCCGCCGTCCGACCGCGCTGCCGCGGCAGATGCATGACAGATGCGCTCACCACTGCCGACCCACAGCCGCCCCGTCCCGTCCTCGAGGATGACCTGCGCCGAACTGTCAGGCGCCTCGACCGGAAAGGAACGGACCGGCTCGATGGTGGATCCGTCCTCCGACAGGAACTGCGGGCCGGCGCCCGTGGCGATCCACGTGCCGCCGCCAGGCGCGGGGCTGCACATGCCGAAGCCGATCCGTGCACGTGCATTCACGGTCGTGACGCGCGTCCCTCGCAGGTGCTGGATGCCGTGATCCGAACCGACGAACAGACCGCCGGCCCCATCACTGCACATCTGCGCCCGCGCCCTCCAGCCCGGGATCGGCCCCGCGTTCCA
Organism: Gemmatimonadota bacterium; assembly: GCA_018224305.1. Lineage (GTDB taxonomy): Bacteria > Gemmatimonadota > Gemmatimonadetes > Longimicrobiales > RSA9 > SH-MAG3. Next base: position 11,654 of record JAGTUV010000065.1, on the reverse strand, counting down.
CTGGCCGTCGCGCATCTGCAGGAAGCCGACGCCCTGCCACGTGGTGACCCATAACGCGTCACCGGAGCGGCCCAGAAAACGGGTGTGCGCCGAGGTCAATCCGTGACGCTCACTCCAGACGCGGGTGCGCGGTTCGGGATAGTGCGAAAGGGCCGTGAAGCCCGCATGCCACAGGCTTCCCTCATGGTCCACGAGCAGCGGACCGCCCGCGGCGACGCCGTGCCGCGCCCCGAGCGCTTCCGCCCCGCCATCCGGCTGCAGGGCAACGAGGTAACGATCCGTGGCCACCCACAGCATGCCATCACGCTCCGCGATCGAGATCCCGCGTCTCGGCGGGAGCGCAGCGGCTGCGATCACGATCTCCGGTGCGCCGGTGTCGATACGGATCACATCGCCGGACGAGGAGAGGGCTACGATGCTCCCATCACGCAGGACGAGGGCATCCACGATCCGGTAGCCATCGAGCATCCGATGCGGTGGCGCTCCAGGCAGGGCTCGCCACAGTCCAGCCCCGGTGGCGACGAGCGTGCCTCCGGCAGCACCGCCGCCGAAGATCTTCCGGGCCGTGTCGCCGCGGAACCCGTCTGGAGCCATGGACTGCCACTCACCGGCCGCGTCGCGCCACGCCACGTCGCCAGCGATCGTAACAATCCACAGGCGGCCGGCCGCATCGAATGTCGCAATCTGTGAATAGTCCGGCGAACGTCGCGCTGCGCCGGGAAGCACGTGCCCGCCGTCCCGCGTCAGTTCCACGATCCGGCCGTCCGCATCAACGACCACCACCGTCCCATCCGGCGCAACGGCAATCGAGCCGACCGCCAGCGGCAGGATTTCCGGTGACCATCGCTCGAAACGGTTGCCGTCATAGCGGAACAGGCCGGCACGGCTGCCGGCCCACAGAAACCCGGCGCTGTCCTGCGCCAGTGCGACAACCGTCGGCGGGCCGCTCTCACCTGTGAACGTGCGCACCAGCCGGTCCTGTGCCGACAGCAGGGCCGGCAGGACTGCCACAGTCGCAAGCCCGATCAGGATTCCTCTCCGCATATTCGACACAGCGATACGTGGTGGGGAGCCGGAACGCAGCAGGCTGTCGCGCGCAAAGCCAGGCACGGGCGCCTTCCAGTGGGAGATTGTCCGGCGACGATCACCGGCAGTATAGACCGGGACTCCCAATCCGCTCAACCGCGCCTCACCCATTCGATCCTGAATTCACCTGAACCAACGGCTGTATCAGTGAGTCAACGGCGAGAATCCTGACGCTGGCACACGCTATGCAGCGCATCGATGATGACGAGTTTCCGGAAGGTCGGCTACTGTCACGCGCAGGTTGTAACGAGGCCGCAACATTAGCGGAGCGGCCTGAGCGACGCGCCCCCCACGCCAGCCGGGGGGCGCGTTGTTTCTCACGCTCAGAACACCGTACGCTTCAGCGTCGTGTCCTCGAGACGCTCCTGCGGCACACGCGGGCCGCCCAGCGAGATCAGATAGCCGACGACCAGGGTCACCACGAGTCCCAGTGCGGTCGACCAGATGAACGGAATCGGTCCCACCCCGAACCACTCGTACATCTGCGGCAGCGGGAAGTCATTATCGGTCATCATCAGCACCACCAGCGTCCCGGCAACCGCGCCGATGAACGCACCGGTTCCGTTCGCGCGCTTCGTCAGCATGCCCAGCAGGAACAATCCGAGCAGGCCACCGGCAAAGTATCCCATGAACGTGAGGATCAGATCGATCAGCGGCGCCGCGGTGCGGGCCGAATAGATGCCAATGACGATGCCGAGTATGCCTGCTCCCACTACGACGAACTTGGCGAATGTCAGACGCTTCGCGTCGGACACGTCCGGCTTGAAGCGCTTCAGGAAATCCGTCGTCAGCGCGGCGGCGAGGGAGTTCAGTGCAGAGTCCAGGCTCGACATCGCCGCGGCGAATACAGCAGCGACGAGCAGGCCCGTGAGGATCGGCGGGACCTGCGTGTTGACGAAGTGCGGCATCACCTGGTCCGGTGTGAGATCCGCCGGCATCAGTGCCGGGAAGTGCTCATAGAAGATGAACAGGAACACACCCAGCAGCAGCGACAGCGTGACGCCGATCGCGCCCGCACCCACACCGAGCAGCAGTGCCCCCTGCGCTTCACCCGGCCGCTTCACCGTCATGTAGCGCTGCACCGGCTGCTGGTTGGTACCGAACAGGGACAGCGCCAGCAGGCCGTAGCCGAAGATCGCAGTCAGCAGACCCCGCCCGCCCAGGATATCTTCCGTGTTGATGACATCCAGCTTGCCCGCCTGCCCCGCCTCCGCGAACGCCACGCCCCACCCGCCCGGCGTCGCCAGCACGACCACGGCCATGGCTGCGATGATGCCCAGGCCCATGATCGTGAACTGGATGACGTCCGTCCATATGACCGCCGAGATGCCGCCCATCACCGTGTAGACTATCGCAATGATCCCGAAGATCACCACCGCCTCCTCCACGCCGTTCAGGCCCGGAATGATGTCCGTCGGAACCACCGCGGAGAACAGCAGCGCCGCGCCGAACAGCAGGGTGCCCGCCCGCAGCAGCACCGTCAGAACGAACAGCGTCGATCCCAGCAGGCGCGTCTTCGTGTCGAACCGCACCTCGAGGTACTCGTACGCGGTCGTGAGTCCCTTGACCTTGTGGAAGAACGGAATGAACAGCAGCACCACGATCACCGCCGCCAGGATGTCTCCCAGCTGGTACTGCAGATACCACATGTCCGTCGCATACGCATAGCCCGGTACGCCCAGGATCGACGCCGCCGAGAACGACGTGGCGATGATGGACAGGCCCGCCGCCCACCAGCGGATGCTGCGGTTGCCGACGAAATAGGCTTCCGTATCCGTCTGACGACGGTTGGCCCAGACCCCGATCCCCACCATCGTGACGATGTAGATCGCCAGGACGATCCAGTCAGCATAGTGCATGTCGCTGCGCTTCCCCGTTGCGGTCAACCAGCCCAACCGGAGTCGTCCGGCAGGTGAGCAACATGCGCACCATCAGCCCATGTGGGCCGTCTGCCGGCGCCCAGAACCGGCGCGGATGAGAACGAGTGTCAACAAGAAGTCTCACACCCACGTGCGAAACAGGGGTGCACTTCTTGCCGCCGCAAATACTTACAATGCCGTAGGGGTTTTTCCTATTGTGTGAACACACACTCCGGCCGTAACCTCCAAGGGCAGCACCAAAGGGCAGCACCACAGTGAACTGAAGCCGCTCATCGCACAGAGGTCTTATGAGAAGAGTCCTGAACCCTGCACTCCTGGCGCTGGTCGCGTTCATGCTGGTCTCGACTGCCGCATGTGTTGATGAGCGGATCGTGTATCGCGACCGGGATCTGACCGGCGACATCCCTACCGGCCATGAAGGGTTCGTCGGTTTGACGAGCCAGGAGTCCAATCTGACGGTGTGCGGCAACTGCCACGTCAGCTTCCAGGGAGAGTGGGAGCAGACGGCACACGCGGATGCGTGGGCGACGCTGCAGAACAGCGGCCATGCGCAGGCGTTCTGCGAGAACTGCCACACGGTCAACCAGCTCGGTAATCTCACCGAAGCGGCGGGCGGTTACGCGACGACGGGCGATGCGCGCTACCACAACGTGCAATGCGAGAGCTGTCACGGTCCGGGTCTGGCGCACGTCCAGAGTCCGGGCGATGACAACATCCCGCTGGCACCGCTCGCGGTCGGTCTCGACATGACCACCGGTTGCGGTGAATGCCACCAGGGCGCACATCACCCGTTCGTGGACGAGTGGGCGGAGTCGGGACACGGCACGGCTCTCGATTATCCGGCCGGCCGGCCGGAATGTGCGAGTTGCCACTCGGGTGAGGATGCGCTGGTCGCGTGGGGCGTCCGCGCCGATTTCACCGAGAAGGAAGCGGTGAATCAGCCGGGTCAGCACCTCGCGATCACGTGCGCCGTCTGCCACGATCCCCACTCGGCGGACAACGGTGGTCAGCTGCGCTTTCCAGTGGACGTGCCGAACGAAGAGCAGAACCTGTGCATGAAGTGCCACCACAAGCGCGGCACGCCGGACATGGCATCGCAGAACCGCGGCCCGCACTCGCCTGAAGGACCGGTGCTGCTCGGCTACGGTGGCTGGTGGCCGCCGAACCTCCAGTTCGGTCAGACGGGCGACACCGCGACGATCGCTGCCACACACGGTTCGGTTGCCAATCCCAGACTGTGCGCAGGCTGCCACGTCAATGCATACACGGCGACGGACGACGTCACGGGTGCCCAGATCATCTCGACGGGACACCTCTTCGCGGCCACTCCGTGCACCGTCAACGGGGTACCCGTACCGGGCGACTGTGCACCGGCCGAGCGCACATATCGCACGTGCACCGATGCCGGCTGTCACGGCTCGGAAAATGTGGCGCGCTCGATCGAGCAGGTGGCCGAGTTGCGGATCGGCAGCCTCGCAACTCAGTTGAACACCATGCTCGCGCAGGTGCCGGCGACGGAGTTCAATCATAACGATGGCCGCTACAGCACCGCCGAGGGGGCCAGATTCAATTACCAGCTGGCTGCTCTGTTCCCGGGCTCGACGATCCACAATCCGTTCCTGGTGGAAGCGCTGCTGATCGCGAGCATCCAGCAGGTGACGAACGACTACGGGATCGCGCCGGGGCCAGGCGTGTCCCTGAACCGGCAGCTGGGTCAGAATTAGCAGAGCTGTGCGCTGGATGACTGAATGCGGTGCGTGGCGCCGCCCGGATGACGCCGGTTGACATTGAACGAAGAACGTCCGGGGCTCATGCGGCGCATGCAGACGCGCCTGCGCCGCATGCCGCCCGCGCTGATCGTGCTGATCGGCGCGGGCCTTGCCGTTTTACTGGTATGGGGCGGTATAGAGGCGTACCGCACGTATGATTACGTCCAGCACGACAACGATTTCTGTCTCTCCTGCCATCTGATGGTGGAGCCGTACGAGCGGTTTGCGCGCAGTGCGCACGCCGAGCTCGGCTGCAAGGCGTGTCACCAGCCGACGCTCTCCACGCGCAGCACCATGGCCCTCACCCAGATCATTGAGAATCCGGACAGTCTGCGGGCACACGCGGAAGTGGAGAACGCGGTGTGCATCGAGTGTCATGTGGATGGCGATCCCGAGGAGTGGAGCAACATCGCTGCGTCCGCCGGACACCGTGTGCATCTGGAATCGAATGATCCGGAGATCTCGCAATTGCAGTGCGTCGAATGTCACTCGACATCGGTGCACGAGTTCACGGCAACCGAAAAGACGTGCGGACAGGCAGGGTGCCACGAGAATCAGGACATCCAGCTGGGTGCGATGGGTGCACTCACGATCCACTGTGCTGCCTGTCACCAGTTCAACGCGGTGGTGGGCGCGGAAGATCGAGACTCGGTGGAGCTTGCGTTTCAGCCGCAGCGCGCGGAATGTCTCGGCTGCCATGCGATGCAGGAGCGGCTGACGAACTTCCCGCTCGCGGCGGACGATCCCCATTCCGGAATGTGCGCGGCGTGCCATAACCCGCACGAGCATCGGGAAACGCGGGAAGCGTTCAACACATGCACGAACTGCCACACGCAGGTGGACACGCTCACGGCGTTCCATCGCGGCCTGGATGCAGGAGTGCTGGAGACGTGCAGCCGGTGCCATGATGCGCACACGTTCCACGTCGAAGGCCAGAACTGTCTGGCCTGTCATACCGATCCGACGCAGCGCACCACGCCCGGCGGATCGTCGGCCGCACATCCGCGCACATCGACACTGCCTGGTGTGAATCCTCCGATACTGTCTGGCGCGCATCCTCCGATTTCGGCTGCGGAAGCCAGGGGCGCTCGAGAGCCGGCTGGTTCGTCGCAGTCCTCTGCAATCCGGCTGCTCGCGGCGCTGCTGCTGCCCGCGCGCGTGCATGCGCAGCAGGCAGTTCCGGGTTCGCCGCTGCAGTTCGAACACGCGCGACATACCCAGGTGGAATGCACGCGTTGCCACAGTGTGGAGCGGACGCACGGCGCCGTGACGACGACGACGGTAGCGGACTGCCGTTCATGCCATCACACGGGCGCCACCGCGCAGCCGTGCTCGCGCTGCCACGATGTATCGGCTGTCGCAGCGCAGCGGTATGACGTCCGGCGTGCGTACCGTCCGTCCGTGGGAACGGCAGAGAATCGCACCTACCCTTTCGATCACCGTCAGCATACGGATGTCGATTGTGCGAGGTGTCACGTCGAGGGGCTTGCGCGGAGCGCTGCACGGATTCAATGCAGTGCGTGTCACGAAGATCATCATGACGCGGACAACAACTGCATGGCCTGCCATCAGGCACCGCGGGCGAACGCTCACACCGCGACCGTGCATCTGTCGTGTGCGGGATCCGGCTGCCATTCGCCGGCACCGGTCTCGGCGGCGCAGCGCACCCGCAACCTCTGTCTCGGCTGTCACCAGACGATGACGGATCATCAGCCCGGCCGGCGCTGTGTGGACTGTCACGCACTGCCCGCCGCACGCCAGGCCGTGGCGCCTTCGAACGCAGCCCTCCCGGGGCGGGTCGAATGAGGGCCGTGCTCACATGACTCGCCGTCCTGCGTTCCGATCCGCGGGCACCGCCGCGATCATGCTGATCCTGATCGCGCAGGCGGACGTCGTGCACGCGCAGGGCATGCGTGGAACGGCTGTCACCACCGCGCGCTACTTCGAACTGCGGCCCATCGGCCGCGACACGGTGGCGTTCGCGGCGGTCGAGCAGCGGCCGAACGGAACGTACCTGTACGAGGGTCTGCCGATATCGTGCATTGCCCAGTTGCACTGCATCCGCTACCGGGCCCTCGACAAGCAGAGCGCGGTTATGCTGACGCAGGACGTGGGCATGACGGCGTGGGGTCTGGGCATGGAGGGGCTGAGTGCCACGGTGCAGCTGCGTGCCCGCGCCGGTCTCGGCGGCGACCTGCAGTGGCCGCGCAGCGACGACCCGTTCGATGCAATTCTCGCATACGCGGAACTGCTGCGTGGCGACTTCCGCTTCCGTGCGGGCCGGTTGCAGAGCATGTCCGGACTGGGCTTCACGAGTTTTGACGGCGGCGAGGTTCTGTTCACGCCGACGCGGCGCTGGAGCATGCAGGTGTTCGGCGGACGCAGCCTCGCGCGGGGCGTGTACGAGCCGCGTCACGAGGCGCTGGAAGGTGTCGAGCGGTTTTTCCCGGACCGCAACGCGCTGCTGATCGGTGCGCAAGCCGCTGGCGAGCCGTGGGCGCATACGAACGTCACGGCGCGATATCAGCGGGAGATATGGACGAATCGCTCCGCGCTCGTGTCCGAACGGGCATCACTGGATGTGAGGTCGGGCGTGCTCGCGCCCGTGCAACTCTCGGCCGGCATGGACTACGACTTCGCGTTCGGCCGCATCGACAAGTCGAATCTCAACGTGCGTCTACCCGTTCCGGATCACGGCGTCGTGCTCGAGCTGGCCGGTTCGCGGTACGTTCCATACTTCGAGCTGTGGACGATCTGGGGCTACTTCAGTCCCGTCGCGCACCATGAGATCGAAGCACGTGCGGCGTGGCGGATCATTCCCGCACTCCAGGTGCACGGCGCCGTGGGGTATCGCAAGTATGATGACACCGGTGCCCAGATCATATTCGAACCGCTGGCCGATGACGCAGTGTCAGTGACGGCAGCGGCGTCGTGGACCTCGTCGCCACGTCTCACGGTCGACGGGAGTTATCGCATGGAGCGCGGATTCGGCGCGTACCTCGGTTCCGGCGACGTCGCGGCCCGCTACCGTGTGCATGAGCGCGCAACCGTCACGCTCGATGTCAGCGCGTTTCAGCAGATCGAGCAGTTCCGTCTCGGCGACGGCGTAGTGCTCGGCGGGGGTGGATCGGCTGACGTCGACATCACATCTTCCGCGCGCCTGAGCGCCGGTGCGCACATCTACCGGCAGACGTGGGACAACCGCGCGGGCGACACGGACTGGAACCAGGTGCGCGGCTGGGCAGCACTGCGTATCGGCTTCGGTCACGACCCCGGCATTGCGGCACGGGGGGACCGGTGAACGCGCGCACGATGCGGCGGGTGCTCGTCCTCTGTGGACTCGCCCTCACTGCGGCCGGTGTTGCCGCAGTCACTCAGCGACAGCAGGACTTCCCGCACCTGGAGCACGCGAACCTGTTCCCGTTGTGCGAAGGCTGCCACCAGGGCATCGCGGAAGGCGATCGCGCCATGTTCTACCCGTCGCCTGCGCAGTGTGCGGGTTGTCATGACGGTACGGAACAGCCGCGCGTGGACTGGCAGGGACCGACCGAGCGACCGGACAATGTCACCTTCGAGCATCCACGGCACCCCGGCGTGGATGACGCGGGCGTCGTGATCGACTGCGCCTCGTGCCACACGCCTGCGGGTGCACCGCGTATGGCTGTGATGGGTCAGGCGGAGGTGCCGCGCTGTCTGGCGTGCCATGAACATAGTGCAGCCGATCACTACGTCGACGCGGACTGCTCGACGTGTCACATGCCGCTGGCCGAAGCGCCGTTCGATCGCGCGCGCATGGAGGCGCTGCCGGAGCCGGAGGACCATCGCGTGGCCGCGTTCCTCGCCGACGTGCACGGTGACCTCGCACGTGAGGACATCACGCGCTGCGCGGTCTGCCACACGCGCGAACGGTGCGAGAGCTGTCACGTCGATGCGGCACTGGTCGCCGCCATTGCGGCCACCCCTGCCGCTCAGGGCATAGTCGCGCAGCAGCTGCCTTCATTCGATGCGCGGTACCCGGTGCCGCCTTCGCACCTGACGCCGGACTTCATTACGGATCACGGTGCGTTCACGGCCACATCGTCCTGCTCGGCGTGTCACACGCGGGAGGACTGCACGACATGCCACGTGGCACCGCAGCCGTCGTTCATAAAGACGATGCTGTCGCGCCGGGATGTCCGCGCGCCCGGCGTTCCGCTGACCGGTCGTGCTCCGGCGTCACACGATGCGCCTCTGTTCGGCATCGAGCACGGCAACGAAGCCGCGGCCAGAGGCGCATCGTGCAGCGCGTGTCACGTGCGTACCATGTGCACCGACTGTCATGAAAGTGCCGCGACCGGCCTGTCGCTCAAGGGTGCGGCTTCGGTACGACCATCGCTGGCGGGTGTGCATACGCGACATGTGCCGGCCGCCGTGGAACCCGTCTCGCGCAGCGCGGTCTCGTTCGGGACGGCGGCAATGATGGCCCCGTCCGTCGGCAACGGCATCAACGGGCAGCAGGATACGGTGCGCGCCGGAGCAGCGGCCGGCGCCGCCCGGCGCACGGACATGCCGGGCGCGTTCCATCCGGCCAACTTCCTTGCACGTCACTCGGCGGAGGCGTACGGCCGTCGCCTGGAATGCTCGAACTGCCACGACCGCCGGCTCTTCTGCGCGGACTGTCATGAATCGGTCGGCATGGACGCCGCCGCCTCGCCCGGTCGTCTGGGACCGGGGTTCCATGACGCGGAGCCGCTGTGGCTGCTGCGGCACGGGCAGGCGGCGCGGCAGGGGCTGGAGAGCTGTGCATCATGTCACGCGCAGAACCAGTGCATGCAGTGTCATTCCGTGCTGGGCGCATTCAAGGTCAGTCCGCACGGGTCGGGCTTCGATGCGCGCCGGGCGCAGCAGCGTAATGCGGCGATCTGCCTCGTGTGCCACATTACGGATCCACTGAACGGGAGGACGTGATGAAGGGAATCGTCATGGCAGCCACGGCACTGCTCGTGGTTGCGGCGTGCGGCAATGATGGACTGCCCGATGATCAGGCGACGGGGAGCATCGATTCCGCAGCCTGGCGGCAAGCGCAGGATCTGCCGCCGGACGTACGCGCCGCGATCGACAGCGGTAACGCGGCGTTCCGTGCGAATGACTATGCTGCGGCGCGTGAGCAGTATCTGCGGGCGACCGAGCTCGCGCCGGAGCAGTCCGCCGGCTGGTTCGGCCTGTCGATGGCCGAGGGACAGCTCGGCAATGCAGCTGCGGCGGACTCCGCCATGCAGCGCGTGCATGCGTTGAATCCCGGCGCATCGCTCATCGAACGGGGGTCGGACACATCGTCGCGCGCTCATCCATGACGTAGCATGCAGTTCCGCGTCCTCGGACCGATCGAGGTCCTGACTGACCCGGGTACTCTGCTCGTGCCCACCGGCGGCAAGCAGCGACTGCTGCTCGCCACCCTGCTGCTGCACGCGCCACGAGCCGTGTCTTCCGACCGGCTCATCGACATCCTCTGGGGAGACCGGCTGCCGGAGGACCCCTCCGGGGCTCTGCGAACCCAGATGTCGCGCCTCCGCTCCCTCTTCGCCCAGGCCGGGATTGACGGCCGGCTCAGCCGGTCCGGTGCGTCCGGCTACCGCCTGACGGCGGAGCCCGCCGACATCGATGTGACGGTATTCGAGCGACTGGTGAGCCGGGCGCGCGAGGAACCGTCGCCCGAGCGGTCATTGATGCTGGCCGGCGAGGCACTGAGCCTGTGGCGCGACACGCCCTACGCCGAGTTCCAGGATGTGCCCTGGTTCATGGGCGAGGCAGCACGGCTGATCGAACTGCGCTCAGCCGCGCTGGAGCAGCGTGTCGAGGCCCTCATCGCACTGGGACGCACGGCGGAAGCCGTCGCCGCGGCGGATGTTCTGGTCCATGCCGATCCGCTCAGTGAACGCCATCGCGCTCTGGCGATGCGCGCGCTCTACCGCGCCGGCCGCCAGCACGATGCACTCGCCAGCTTCCAGCAATACCGCCAGCTGCTCGACGAGGAACTCGGCCTGGATCCCTCGCCGGCGTTGCGTGCGATCGAGACGGAAATCATCCAGCACGCGCCCCCGACCAGGCCGCTGTCCCGCGGCGTCGGCCAGGAGGCCTTGTCCGGGCTATCCCCGTCGCCCGCCGGCTTCCAGCCAAACAGCCGCTCTCTGGCGCCGCCTCAGACCGGCTTCCAGCAGGACATCCGGTTCGCCGCCAGCGCCGACGGCGTACGCCTCGCCTACGCCACGGTCGGTGCCGGTCCGCCCCTGGTCAAAGCAGCCAACTGGCTCAATCACCTGGAGTTCGACTGGGAGAGCCCCGTCTGGCGAGGCCTGTTCCATGAGCTCGCCGCACGGCGGACCTTCATTCGCTACGACGAGCGCGGCAGCGGCCTCTCGGATCGCGAGCCGGATGACATGTCGCTCAACGCATGGGTGCTCGATTTGGAGGCTGTCGTCGACGCATGCGGCCTCGAGCGCTTCCCGCTGCTGGGCATATCGCAGGGCTGTGCGGTCTGTATCGAGTATGCAGCACGCCACCCCGATCGTGTGTCCGGACTCATACTGCACGGCGGCTACGCTGCCGGCTGGCGGGCCGATCCGAGCTTCGGACCGGCAGAGATCGCGCGGCGCAACGCGAGCATCGAGATCGTACGGCACGGCTGGGGCGAGGACACGCCCGCGTACCGGCAGATGTTCACGCAGACATTCATACCGGGCGGCACGACCGCCGAGATCCAGTGGTTCAACGAGTTGCAGCGCCGCAGCGTCTCCCCCGGCATGGCAGCGCGCTTCATGGAGGCATTCGCGTACATCGATGTGCGTGAGCGTCTCGCGCAGGTGCAGGCGCCGACACTGGTGCTTCACAGCCGCGGGGATCAGCGGATTCACTTCGAGAAGGGCCGCCAGCTTGCCATGGG
>JAGTUV010000064.1 GCA_018224305.1 Gemmatimonadota bacterium | reverse complement strand
TAGCCGCTGTCACGCTCGATGGCGTGTCCGACGGTGTGGCCGAAATTGAGAATGGCGCGGCGATCACGCTCGAAGGGGTCGGCGGATACAATGCCCGCCTTGAGTTGCACGGAGCGCGTGATGAGGTGCTCGAGGGCAGCCGGCTCGAGCGCGAGCAGTTCACGCACATGCTCACCGCTCCAGGCGAAGTAGTCAGCATCGAGGATGGCTCCATGCTTCACCGCCTCGGCCAGGCCGGATCGGAACTGATGGGATGGCAGCGTGCGCAGCACGGCAGGATCGATGATGACGGCAGCGGGTGAATGGAACGCACCGACGAGATTCTTGCCGTTCGGTGTGTCGACCCCCGTCTTCCCGCCGACGGATGCATCGATCATCGCGAGCAGCGTAGTCGGCACCTGGACGAACGGTATGCCGCGCATGTACGTCGCCGCGACGAACCCCGCGATGTCGCCGGTGACGCCGCCGCCCACGGCGATGATGCACGTGTCCCGGCCCAATCGCAGGTCGAGCATCCGATCGGTCAATGACGCCCACGTCTCACGGGTCTTGTGCGATTCCGCGTCGTCGAAGTCCAGCAGCTCCGCACGCAGGCCGGCCGCGCGCAGCGAGTCGACGGCGCGCGCAGCCGGGCCGTCGCTGAGGCGGTGCGGCACGATCACGGCATAGGCCGCTGCCGGTGCCGCGGCCGCCGCGCGTGCGGCCAGTTCCGCGAGCGCGCCGTTGCGGATCACGACGTCGTAGCCGCTGCCCGCTGGTGCCATGGCATCCACGCGGATGCGCGCCCCGCCGGCCGTCACTGCGACCCCGTTATGCGTCGCGGAGATGGAGTCACTGCGACTCCCTCTGCGCGCCGCGGCGGTCGAGTCCCGTGCCGACGAGGCTCTCCGCAGCGAGCCAGTCTACGAGGCCGCGCAGCGTGGCACCACCGCGGTGCAGCGCACGCATGCGCTCCGCGGCGTTGCCGCGCTCGAGGATGCGCTCGACGTGCGCGAGCGCTTCCAGGTCGCCCAGCTCATCGGCGGAACGACTGATCCGGTCCAGCACGGTGCGGATCGCATCGCGCACCGGCCGGTGTCCCCTCCCTGTCATGGTGTCCACCACGCGGCTCTCCAGCCCGTCGCGCGCCACACACCACTCGTTGATGCGCACGAGTTCCTGCTCCAGCGACGCCGAAACATGCGAGGGTGCCTCATCCGTGATCACACCCGTGACCGCAGCATGCACGAGGGCGCGGGCGAACGCCGTCAGTGCGAGCGCGTCACGCAGGCTCGGACAGACATCCGTGACCCTGAACTCGACGGTGGGGAACTTCGGATGCGGCCGCATGCTCCAGTACAGGTTCCACGGGTCGGCCATGACACCGGCATCGAGCAGCGTGTCGACGTAGTGCCTGAACTCCGTGGCAGACTCGAAGCGGGGTGGGATGCCCGAGTTCGGCCAGCGCCGCCAGAGAATGGTGCGATACGAAGCAAAGCCGGTATCGGCCCCCTCGAAGAACGCCGAGCTGGCCGACAGCGCGAGCATGTGCGGCAGGTAGTGGCGCAGCGTGTTCATCAGGTGCAGCCGGTCGACGTGCTCCGGCACTGCGACGTGCACGTGCATTCCGAAGATGTGCTCATCGCGCGCGATGCGGCCGTAGCGCGCCTCGATCGACTTGTAGCGCTCGATCGGCGGCCGCTCGTGGCCTTCCCAGCTGCTGAACGGATGCACGCCCGCCGCGACGATGGCCAGCCCGTGCGACGCCGCCACCGTGCTCGCCTGAAGACGCAGGCGGCGCAACTGTCGCTCCGCGTCGGCCGTGTCGGCGCAGATCTGCGTGCCTATCTCGATCGTCGTCTCCTGGAGCTCCGCCACCAGCTCGCCCGTCCAGTCCTCGCGCCTCAGATCCGACGCACGACTGCGCAGCGCTCCCGACGCCAGGTCGACCAGCTGATACTCCTCTTCCACGCCGATTGTGAAGTCGGCCGTCATCGTCGAGCCCGTTATCGTCTGCTCCATTCGGAATACGGTTGGCGCGGTGACCACGTACACACCGCACATATGCAGCAAGCGAGCCAGTCCGCGCCGTCCCTGCCGCCCACAGTGCCCCCGCGAGAGTCACCGCTCGTGCAGCGCGGCCACTTCGACGTCTGCGGGTGCAACGATGATGCGCACGCCCGGCCGGCCATCCAGCTCCGTGCGATGCACGACCATCTGTCCGTCACGCCGCGCGGCGACACGCAGCGCCGCCGCAGCGAAACCATCGGCAGCGGCCGCCGAGTCCCACACGCTGAGCCAGTGTATGACATCCTGTCCGTCCGGACTCACCATCAGCGCGTAGCGATCGCCGCCCCACCCTTCCGCGGCGGTGCGCGCGGTTTCACCGAGGTGCCCGGCGAGGAAGATCGCGGTCTCGAGCTGGCCGAACTCGTCCTCGCGCTCGATCCTCCAGCCGTCCGGAGCGGCGTCCAGCGACACGGATACCGGCTCGTCCCTCTGCCGGATGAATCGCTCCACCGGCTGCATCACCTGCTCCGTGGACTGCGGCAGCAGCGAGTCCAGCGGCGCAGGGTAGCGCCCCAGCGGCCGCATCGCACTCCATAGCGCATGCACGAAGCTCACTCCGCTCAGGTACGGGAACAGCAGCGTCTCACGGATGATGGGCGGTGCGCGGCGGAATACCGGAAACTCGGAGTTCTGCGCCTCGAGCGCCGGCCCGAGCTCAGCGGCGGGGTCCGGCAGCGCTGCCGGGTCCACGGTGGTACGCGTGGCCTGCTCGGCGAGGAAGGAAAACATGACGAGCATGGCGTGCCCTTCCATCGCCGCGTGGGCCGCGGTCTGACGGTCGTTGCCGCGCTCGCCCGCGATGAGCGAATCGAGATTCGTGTGCTGGTCCTGTAGCGCGTGCACGAGCTCGTGCACGATCACGGGCTGCAGCTCGCTCACGCTCTCACCCGAGACGACGAAGAGCGTCCGCTCCCCCGGATCGTAGTAGCCGAGCACCTGCTCCGTATAGAGGTCGAGCAGCAGTGCATCCAGGTTCAGCGTGTCCGGCAGCAATCCCAGCATCACATACGTACGTCGCACGGCTTCCCGTTCCGCCGGTGACTGCTCCTCGTTCAATCGTTTCTCGACATACGCGCGCGCTCCCTCCCGGGACTGTCGCCGCACGCGCAGCGTCTCGACGCGATCGAGTCCGGACAGGCGCTCGAGCGCCGGCATCATCCGCGCGACCACGATCGCCAGGTCACGCGGCGTACCGTCGTCCGTGATTGCGGCCGCGTCGGCGGCACTGTACTCCGCACTACCGCGGTCACAGCCGGTGATCACCACTGCGAGCCACACGATGAGCAGGATTGCGCGACGCCTGATCGTCATGTCAGCGATTTCTCGACGCACGGATATCGAGGTTGAGGACTTCGGCGGCGGAGCCCAGGGGCACGAGCGCGGAGTCGTCGAGTGCCATCACGCGCTCGGCCAGCAGCTCACCGGTCGCCGGATGCCGGAGGCCGATGTCCAGATCGAGGAGCGGCGCGAGCACGAACGCGCGGTCCATCACGCCGTGGTGCGGAATGCGCAGCGAAGCCGTATCGAGTTGCAGGTCGTCATAAAACAGGATGTCGATGTCGATCAGACGCGGTCCCATGCGCCGTCCGGGCTCACGCCCCATCCGTGCCTCGAGCGCCTTCAGTGCGCCGAGCAGGTCCTCCGGAGCCAGACCGGTGCGGAGCGTGACCGCCATGTTCAGGAACCACGGCTGGTCCACATAGCCGTACGGCTCCGACTCGTACACGCGTGAAACGCAGACCACACTGCCCAGTTCCGCGAGGCCGGTGATGGCAGCACGCAGGTTCGCCGTGCGGTCGCCGAGGTTTGTGCCGATGCCGAGCAGGGCCGTGTGCTCAGCCGCGGCCGTAACGATCCTCCAGCCGGACCACATCACCCAGGTGCGGCGTGGACGCCTCCAGAATGTCCACGTCCGTCACAGCCTCCACCCGGTGGACGGTCGGCGGCTGGATCCGGATGCTCTGACGCTCCTCCAGCTCGATGGTCTCCAGCTCGTCCGCGCCGGGACCGATCAGCAGCCGCATCCGGCCGCGCAGCAGATGCATCGTCTCGTCCTTGACCTCGTGGTACTGGAGCGACAGGGCATGACCCGCCTTCACGTGCAGGATCTTGCCGACGTATGTCTCCGTTTCCGCCCAGATCAGCTCGTGTCCCCACGGCTTCTCGACCCGGCGCGGCGCAATGAGCTCGGCCAAAATGCCTCTTCGATAGAGTTGCGCCGGCGCCAGCGAGAAGGCCGGCACCGACTGCCCATGAGGCTACACTGCCATGGCGGGTGACGCTACTCCAGCCGGACCGGGTGGCGTGCGGGATGAAATACGTGGGGTCAGAGCGTTGGCGGACCACTCGCCACGTGGAGCGACCAGACCG
>JAGTUV010000063.1 GCA_018224305.1 Gemmatimonadota bacterium | reverse complement strand
TTCGTCCCGGCGCTCCTCCGCGTATGCATATATGGGATTCGCCGCCAGCGTGCGGCCGTCGCGTTCCGCCGTGATGTTGACCGTGTGCAGACCGGGTCCGGCCGCAGTGAATGTCGCGTGATATTCGCCGTCGCGTCCGACCGTCCAGCTCATCGGCACATCGCTCTGCGTGCCGTCCGGCAATGTGACACGCGCGATGACCCGGCCGTCGTTCACCTTCGCGAACCGGTCATCGCTGACATCGGCGCGGACGCGGATGGCGTCGGCAGGTCCGACGTGGTCCGACGCCACAGTGCCCGTCACCGGCTGCGGCACGCCGCTCACGAGCCAGCGCAGCAACTGCCTCCAGAACAACTGGTGTGACTGGTCCTCGAGCGGGACGTCGGCGTGCATCTGCCAGATCCACGTGTCCTGCACGGGCAGCGCGAACGTCTGCCCGCGGCCGTAGCGCTGCCATGCCAGCACGGGCCGGTCAGAGCCGGAGCGCGTTCCTGATCCGGTCAGCAGCGCTACCGCACCGGCCTTGAGCGGGCCGACCCTGTTGTACGTGGTCGGCGCCGGCAGCGTGCGCCAGCGCTCTTCCGAGGCGCGTTCGCTGTCTGCAATTCGCAGAGCCGGCTGCGCCGCGCCGGCTCGCGTGAGCCGCACGCGCAACGTGTCGAAGAACATCGTGTCGCGCGAGAACTGCGCATCGAGCGTGACGGGCAACGCGTCGGCGATCGGTGTGCCCGCATAGCCGCCCTCGGCGAACGCATGCCTGCCGCCCAGCATCAGCAGGCCGCCGCCGCGCTCGGACACGAACTCGGCGATCATGCGCAGCTGCTCATGCGTGAAATGACTCGCCTCGATGCTGCCCAGGATCAGGGCGCGATACGAGAACAGTTCCTCGCGGGTCGTCGGGAATCCGCTGAAGAGCTCGCCGGCGCTATCCACGTCCATCCGCATGAATTTGCTGTCCGCAGTCCGCTGCAGCGTCACCACCTGGAGGTTGCTGTCCGCGGCGACCGCCCGTCGCAGGAACGCCACTTCCCAGCGCGGCTCGCCCTCGAAGTACAGGATCTTCTCGCGGCCGTCACGCACGTGGATCAGTGCTTCCTGCTCGTTGTTCTCGATGACGCGCTCGCCATCCTTTGCGGGAACGCGGAACCGGAACCGGCGCGCGCCCGCTTCCGAGGCGGTGAACTGGACGCGCACCGGCGTCGGCTCGCCAGCACGCGGCAGCGTCACTTCCTCCGAGCCCACGATGCGGCCGCCGTCCTCGACCAGCACCGTAACCGTCTGGCCGCTGTAGCCGGTTTGCGCGATCATCAGGTCCACGACGAGCGACGTACCCTTCAGCGCCTCCCTCGGCGCCGACACGCGGCTCAGCTCGATGTCGCGGTCGAACGACTCCCGGCCGACACCGATCGGGAACACCGGCACTCCGGCAGCGCGCAGCGCGAGTAGCGACTCACCCAGCGCCGATGACGTAACATCCTGGATGTCCGCGCCGACATCGGCGCCATCCGTCACCAGCACCACGCCGGACAGCGGAAGTGCACCGAGCTCTTCGCGGACGCGGTCCAGAGCCGGCGCGATCGCGGTGCGGCCGCCATCATAGACGAGGCCGCCGGCCGCCTCGATCCGCTCGACCTGATCCGAGAACCGGAAGAAGCGCAACTGGAATCGGGACTCGAGCGCCTCGAGCAGTTCCGCGTCGGGCCCGGAGAAGCTCGCGTCGATGAAGCTGCTGCGCGGGACGTCGCCCTCATCGGCAATGCGCATGCTGCGCGAGTCGTCGATCAGGATGCCCAGATAGTTCTGTTGCGGTACCACGCTCGACAGCACGAGCACGGGACGCAGCAGGCAGAAGAACAGGAGCACGAAGGCGGCACTGCGCAACGCGGTCAGCGCGATACGGTCGCCCGTGCGCGCCTTCGCCACCGGCCGCCGGTACGTCCACGCGACCAGTCCGATCGCCGCAGCGGCCACCAGCACCAGCACAACGGCGGGCAGCGGCGGCTGAAAAACGAGTTCACCCTCCTGAAACAGGAACGGGCGATACTTGAAAAGAAACGTAAAGACGGATTCCACTGTGCTGCTCTAATGGCTCATGGCGTAGACAATGGCGTTCGCACCGATCTGGTACGCGAACGTCGAGAACTCGAGCGGGTAATCGGGCTGCTCCGCCCACTCCCAGGCATCGCCTATGTCAGTATTCCAGTTGATCATCATCATCAGGCGGCCGTCGTGGTCGAAGATCGCGCGCACGAACGGCTCGTACCCATCCTGCTCATGAGTCTGCCGCCGCGAGCGCCAGTTGCCAACGGCCGGCACCTGGAGGATCTCGCGGATGTGGTACAGGCTCCGGAAGATCGGGTGGTCGAGCGACAGTTCCACGATCTCGTGCTCCGGCAGCACCAGCCTCATCTGCTGCTCGAAGTTCCACCACTGACGGCTGCCCCAGAAGTCGTCGATGAACACGAAGCCGCCGGCGAGGAGGTAGCCGCGCAGACCGGCCGCCTCCGCCGGCGTGAGCGACATGCCACCAACCTCCAGCATGTACAGGAACGGGTGACGACGCAGGTCCGGATCGTCCAGGGCCACTGCATGTTCGGAGTCGTAGGCGTCCAGAATCGTTAAACGGCGCAGCACCGTGAGGAACTGCCGGTCCGCCTTCGGATAGTCGATCGCCCACGAGGGACGACCCCAGCGTCCGCGGACATCCGAGTAGATCCCGCGCGTGAACTGGAACGCATGCCGGGCGGGCTCAGGCTGCCGGGCCATATCGCTGAGCGGCGGTGCGCTGCCAGGCGCGCCGCCGGGCACGGCGCTGGAGACCGCGCCGCCGGAGACCGCGCCG
>JAGTUV010000062.1 GCA_018224305.1 Gemmatimonadota bacterium | reverse complement strand
GTGAACGGCAGCACGCCCGCCGGATTGTGCTCGCCGAAGAGCACCTCGGCGATCGCCTCTGCACCCTCCATTCCCGGCACGTACGCCATGACGATGGCTGCCGCGTCGTCCGCGACTGCCGAGATGACACGCGGCCGGCCCTGCACCAGGACCAGCACGGTCGGCGTGCCCGTGGCCTGCACGGCACGCACCAGCTCGATCTGCGCCGCCGGCAGCGTCAGGTCACCAATGTCTCCAAACCCCTCCGAGTACGCGTCCTCGCCGATCGCGATGACCGCCACATCCGCGTCGCGCGCGGCGCGCACGGCACCGCTGAGGTCACCGGATTCCTCGAACCCCGACCCGTCCGCGAACACGGCGTGCTCGCTGCGAGCCCGGATCGCATCGAGCAGCGTCGGCGTATCGTCCGGGAAATACGAGGGATCGGCCCCCTGCCATGTATGCGTCCAGCCGCCGTGCAGCGGCGTGAGCGCATCGGCCGCCGGGCCGGTCACGAGGATGCGCGAGCCCGGCGCCAGCGGCAGCACGCCATTGTTCTGGAGCAGCGTGATCGACTCGCGGGCGGCCTGCCGCGCCGTCTGCCGCGCGGTCTGACGGGCGTCTGCGCTATTCACGCGCGCGGCCCACGCCATGTCGGGACGCGCGTCATCGAGCAGACCGAGAGCGATCTTCATTTCCAGGATCCGGCGTACGGACTCGTCAATGCGACGCTCGCTGATCGTTCCCTCGCGCACCAGCTCGGCCAGATGCACACCAAACTCGAAATCATACGGCGTCATGCTCATGTCGATGCCGGCCTCGACCGCCATGCGCACTGCATCCTTCATCGTCGCTGCCACGCGATGACGGGTGTGCAGATACACGACATCCTCCCAGTCCGTCACCACTACGCCGCCGAAGCCCAGCTCATCCCGCAGCACGTCCGTCAGCCAGTACCGGCTCGCGTGGATCGGCTCGCCATCGATCTCACCGGAATTCACCATCACACTCATGGCTCCCGCTGCGACGCCCTTCCGGAAAGGAGCCAGATACTGTTCGCGCACGACTCGCTCGCTGAGACTGGCCGGCGTGCGGTCCCGCCCCGTGTCCGACCCGCTGTAGCCGACATAGTGCTTCAGCGTCGCCGCCACCGGGCCGGTCCCCTGCACTGCCTCCACCAGCGCACCCCCCATCGCTCCCACCACCACAACATCCTCACCGAATGTCTCGTAGTAGCGCGGCCAAAGCGGGATGCGACCTACATCGAATACGGGCGCGAAATTCCAGGGCAGCCCGGACGCGAGCGCCTCCTGCGCCGTGATCACACCCGTGCGCCGCACCAGTTCGAGGTCGAACGTCGCCGCCAGACCGATGTTGTGAGGGAAGATCGTGCCGCTGCGCAGATAGTTCCCGCCATGCACGAAGTCGATGCCGTATATGATGGGTATGCGCAGTCGCGTTTCGTTCAACGCGACATCCTGTATTTCGTTGATCAGCGCGTGCCACCCCTCCAGCGTCAGGGACGCGCTCACGACATTCAGGATCGAACCGACATGATGCTCCACGATCGCAGACCGCAGCCGCACCGGATCGAGCCGGATACGGCCCGCGTCATCCTGTTCATCCGCCGCGACCGCCGTGACCGTGACCTGCGTCATCTGGCCGATCTTCTCTTGCAGTGTCATCCGCGTCAGCAGCGCTTCCGCGCGGGCGCCAGCGGCCGGATCGGCCTGCGCAGTGGCCCGGCCCGGCGCCAGCACCAGGCACGACAACAGTACGAGCGGGACCCAGCGGACGGACGGAGATCGCACCATGAGAGACACCGGGTTGGAGGCGGCGCCAGGGACCGTGTGTCGGCCACGGAAAGAGTAAGCCATCGTCCGCTCCCGCGCCACGAATTCAAGCGTCCTTGTCCCGCAACGACATCCGGCGCGGCACGGCGCGCTCCAGCGGCCGCAGGCCGCCCGCGCCACATCGACAGGCCGTCGCGCGTTCTCAGGGTGAGCATGACGCCGCCGCCCGCGCCACATCGACAGGCCGTCGCGCGTTCTCAGGGTGAGCGCGCCAGCCCCGGCGCCCTGCCGGACCGTTAACAGGAAGGCACGATCATGAACCCGCCGCTTCGCATCATAGCCTGCGCCGCGCTGCTGCTGACCTCACCTGGCGCGGTCGCTGCCCAGCACATCACGCTCAAGACCGTGCCTATCCCGCTCGGTGAGCAGTTCCAGCTGCTGCCATCGCGCAACCTCGGCATGGCCAGCGTCCGCGTCGCGATCGATGACCCGCTCCTCGACCCGTTCACGAACCCGGCGCGTGGCGCGGCAGTGGACGAGCTGCGCATCTACGCTCTGCCCACCATGTACAGCGAGACGAACGGCACGCTGGGTGGGCGCTCGTTCCCGATCGCCACTGTGATCCCCGGCCGTACCGTATTCGGCAGCTTCGCGTTCGCGATGCAGCAGGTGGACAACCCGAATCGCTGGGGCTGGGTGCCGTGGCAGGGTGATCAGAGCGTGTTCCAGGAGAACTCGTCGAGCAACATTTACGCGCAGGGCTCGATCGGCGCGCGACTCGGCCGCTCGACGTCCATCGGCGCGAGCTATTACCATGCGGACCTGGACGCGGTCGATGCGGTGAACCTGCTGTACGGCCGGAGCATCGCGATCGACCAGGACGGCTCGGTAGGCGAGGCGAGGGTCGGCCTCAAACACGATCTGGGCGGCGACCGCAGCTTCGACGCCATCGTGCTGCGCAGCGATGTGGACATGACGCACGACGTGCTCTACCAGGAATGGAACTGGGTGGACGGCGAGCCGCTCGTCCGCTCGTGGAACGAGCTGAATGAGGACCGCACGATCACGTGGGGCGCACACCTGCGCTACACGCAGCCGCTCGGCCATGAAGGTACGCGCATCGGTTTCATCGCGACCGGCGCCACCAAGGCGCATCCGAAGATCCCCAACTACAATGTCGTCAACATCCCGCGTGACCCCGGCAATTCGGCCGCATTCAACTTCGGTGTCGGCCTGAGCAGGATCGTGAAGGCGACGGCGTACTCCATGGAGCTGATCTTCGAGCCTGGCCGCAGCCACACGTGGGCCTATGCAGACACGGCGCTCACGACGCCGGGCGGTGTGATTCAACCTGGTGAGAAGACCGTGGACAATCAGTTCCGCTATGGCAACTGGAACCTCGCCGCCGGCATTCAGCACGAGACGGCCCGCGCGGGATTCCAGCTTGGCATCCGCATGCATCAGACGCGCTACTCGCTCGAGCAGCAGAACTTCCTGGCGGACACCGTGCGCAACACGGACGAGCGCTGGATCGAGTGGTCGCCGAGCTGGGGCGGCGTTTTGAAGTTCGGGGACTTCGACCTCCGTTACACCGGCCGCTTCACGGCGAAGGGGTCGCCCGACAACGTGATCTTCGGTGGCAGGGTCGATGTGCTCATGGCGGACGCGCCGAGGTCGGGCGTGGACTTCGTCGTTGGTCCTACGGGCCCGGTGTCGATGCCGGAGTTCCGCGTGACGATGCATCGGCTCATGGTGTCGGTGCCGTTCGGCGGTTGAGGTGCGACGCTGCATCGGCTCATGGAGCGGTGCCGTTCGGCGGCTGAGGTGCGATGTCGATTTGCGGAATCGCCGTTCGTAGGTATCGTGAGGCGGCGACAGGGGTCGCAGCCCACCTCACCATGAGACGGAGACACGCATGCGCTACCTGATCCTGATCTACGACAGCGAGGCCAACGCGCCGGAAACGACGGACGCCGAGATGCAGGAGTGGTTCGACTACACGGAGCGGCTGAAGGCGTCGGGTGCTTTGATGGCGGGCGAGGCACTTCAGCCGACGTCGACGGCGACGACGGTGCGCAGGCAGGGCGGCAAGGTGCTGACGACGGACGGTCCGTTCGCCGAGACGAAGGAGCAGCTGGGCGGATTCTACATGATCGATGTCGACAATCTCGACGAGGCGCTGCGCTGGGCGGCCGACATCCCGAGCGCAGGCCGCGGCCCGGTCGAGGTGCGGCCGATCATGGAGTTCGGCAACGAGTAACGACGTGCGGATGGAGGAGGACGGCCGCGCGCGCGAGGTGCTCGAGACTGTATTCCGTCGCGAGCGCTCGCAGATCCTGGCCGTCCTCATCCGTCTGACCGGCGACTTCACGCTCGCCGAAGACTCGCTCCAGGAAGCGTTCGCCGCTGCGCTCGTGCGCTGGCCGCAGGACGGTGTGCCCACACGGCCTGCCGCGTGGATCACGACGACGGCACGTCGTCGCGCGATCGACGTCATCCGCCGCGCGCGCACGTTTCGTCAGCGCCAGGAGGTGCTCGCGCGCCTCGTCACACCGTCGCCTGCGGAGCTCGAGCGACCTGTAGCGCTCACGGGCGAGGAGGGCCCGCATGACGATCGGTTGCGGCTGCTGTTCACGTGCTGCCATCCCGCGCTCTCGCTCGAGTCGCAGGTGGCGCTCACGCTGCGCACGGTCACCGGCCTGACCACCCCCGAGATCGCGCGCGGCTTTCTCGCCGAGGAGTCCGCAATGGCGCAGCGGCTCGTGCGCGCGAAGCACAAGATCCGAAATGCAGGGATCCCGTTCCGCGTGCCCGCGTCGACCGAACTGCCGGACCGGCTCGCGGCCGTGCTGGCCGTCATCTACCTCGTGTTCAACGAAGGCTACACATCGACGCGCGATGACGTGCTGGTGCGCGACGAGTTGTGCGCGGAAGCGATCAGGCTCTGCCGCATGCTCGACGCGCTGCTGCCCGCGCAGCCGGAAGTCGAAGGCCTGCTCGCACTGATGCTGCTGCACCGCGCCCGCAGCGCCGGGCGTACCGGCTCGAGCGGCGAGTTGATCACGCTCGAGCGGCAGGACCGCACGCTGTGGGACGCAGCGATGATCGCCGAGGGGCGACGCCTCGTGGAGACGGCGCTCAGGCGCGGTCGCGCCGGACCGTACGCGATCCAGGCGGCCGTCGCTGCGCTGCACGCGGAGGCCCCGACTGCGGCCGACACGGACTGGCCGCAGATCGCCGCGCTGTACGCGCTGCTGCTGAAGCGCCAGCCGGGTCCGGTCATCGCGCTCAACCATGCGGTCGCGGTCGGCATGGCCGCCGGCCCGGCGGCCGGGCTCGCACTGATTGACGAACTGGATGCGCGCGGTGAACTGCGCGGCTACCACCTGCTCGCGGCTGCACGCGCCGAACTGATGGTACGCGCCGGCGGCCGCGACGGCGCCGCGGAAAGCTACCGCCGCGCGATCACCGAATGCACCAGCCCGGTCGAGCGTGCGTTCCTGGAGGGACGGCTGGCGGACCTGGCGGAACTATGACGGGACGCGTTCACGGGCTCAGACGCGCAACGAGAACGGCGGATACTCGTCGCGCAGGAGCAGCATGTACGCCTCGACCCGGATGTCCCACGCGAGTACACCCAACGCGAAGCCGTACAGAGTCTCGGGGTACCGCCCGGTCAACAGAATCATCACCCACGCGACGGCCGTCGTGAAGGCCCACGCGATGCCCAGCAGCCACAGCACGCACAGGTGCGGGATGGCGAGGAGTATCCGGAAGAAGACGGTCAGCCGGTTGCGTGGTTCGTCCGGGCGCGACAATACGAGCTCCGCCGGATACGGCTCATCGCCGAACGGCGGGTATTCGTCACGCAGGAGCGCCAGGTAGGCTATCGCGCGGACGCGCCAGCGGAGGTAGAACGCCGCCAGCTTCCACAGGCCGTCAGGGTGCTCGCGCGTGAACAGGATGAAGAACCATGCAATCAGCGCCGTAAACCCGGCCACCACTCCCAGGATGCCGGTCCCGGAGCTCCAGCCCCAGCTCATGCCATCCTGACTGCTCCAGCTCGTCAGACCGACCCCGGCCACTGGACCGCCGACCAGGATGATGTGGGGCAATGCCAGAAAGAACCGAAACGCGACGGTCAGCCGGTTCCGCTCCTCCGTCGCCGCCGGCAGCGTGACGGTCACAGGATGGATCGGTGCCTGCTCCAGGTCTTCGTAGGGCGTGTCCATGGCTCCCTCTCACTCGAGAATCCGACCACT